>JBOHKJ010000260.1:0-17813 GCA_050728975.1 Kiloniellales bacterium
GTTCACTAGCAAGTGGCAGTAAAGGTGCCGCCGGTTGTGATTTCGGTGCAGGCGTCTTTCACGGCCTCGGCGATAACGTCGCCGAGGTTGCCAGCAGTCAGTGCGATGCCGGCGGCGATGACCGCGAGGATCAGCGCATATTCGGCCGCTGCCGCCCCGCTTTCGTCCTTCCACAAAGTGATGAGAAAGTTCCGCATGTTTTGTCTCCCGATTTCTGCTTCTTGCTCCCCCGCTCCGTCGCCGGGTTCCAACCTTGGCGATGCGGGTCCCTCGTGCGGCGCACATGCCCGCGGCATGTTTCGGCTGTCTGCCAGCGCCGTATCGCGCACCCCCAGTAGCAGCCGTCCTGTGATCCGAACGTCATGGGTGACGAAAAAGTGCCGCTGAGCGAGCGTCATGGCGGCGGGCGCGGCGGCGTGGAGTCGTTAACCCTGCTCGTTGGGGCAGCCGTTCCGATGAAGCTTTGGAATAGCACCGCAAGCCATTGGGATCGTGCCGATGTGGTGCGAGCTCGGCGCGCATTCTTGTGGTCGAATGAAGGAGGCGGGACGAGGTGGCGCGTTAACGAACGCGGGCGAAACAGCACAAAGGCATATGCGCCTCGGCATCGGACGCGCTATGCGCAGCCGCGACCCGAGCCACCACTGTCAATTTATGCGTGTACGAGTGACGTGCGGGCAACAGTGCCCGGCGACAGCTCTCGTCGGAGACGAAGGCGCCTCAGTGCAGGGTGTTGGCGATCAGGGCCTGCATCGTGAGAGATCGCGCAGTCTCCAGCGGCAGGCCGAGGCTTTTCTGGGTCTCGAGGGCAGAGCGGATGATGCGGCCCGCCAGGTCGCGCTCGTTGCTGGAGGTTGCCGTTACCGCGTGGGCGAGCACGCGGGAGGCGACGGAGCGCGGCCAGGGCTGGTTCCACTCGGTGGAAAGCCGGACCGCGGTTCGGGAAACGTCGAGGGCTTGCTCCGCATCGCCCGCCGCCATCAAGGCTTCGGACTGCCAGGCGACGAACATCGCCAGCATGAACCGAAGCTTGAGAGCCTTGCCCAGCTCCACTGCCGCGCTCAGCTCGGCAACGGCTTCCGTGCAGCGGCCGGCATTCAGGAGGCCGAATCCGCGGAAGCCTCGCGAGGTGTACTGGCGCAGCAGATCGCCGCGCGCCCCTGCCAGCGCCAGCGCCCGGTCGAAGGCTTCGAGCGCCGCGGCCGCCTCGCCGTCCCAGGTCTGGATCATTCCCAGGGTCTGCAGGCCGACCGTCAGGGAGGTCGTGTCCGGCAGATCCTCGGCGATCCGGATCGACTGCGCGCAGGCTGCATAGGCCGGAGCGAATTTCTGCCGGCTGGCATGGAACAGGGCCTGGAGCGCCGCGACGTCGGCTTCGGTGGAGTGCCGGCCGGCGGCCTGGATCCGCTCCTGGGCCAGCGCCAGGGCGTTGCTCGATTGAAAGACCTCGCCGGTTATCAGATTCGTCAGGTCGGCGAAGCGTTCGGCGAGCAGCCAGCAATGATCGAGCGAGCTGTTGGCCGAGCGCCGCACGGCCAGCCGGACGCAGCCGAAAGCCTGGTGGGTCCGCCCGCGGCGCGCATGGAGGCGCGATTTTGCGAGCAGAGCGGAGGTCAGGAGCCGCGAGTCGTTGTGGCGCCTGGCAATCGGCAAGGCCAGGTCCAGCAGGCGCTCGGCCTCCTCGAGGTCTTGGCTCAGCTCGGCCAGGTCCGCCAGAAGGAGATGGGTCTCGGCCTTGATGCGGCTTCGCTCCTCGCCTGCGGGCAGGCCGTTGATGTCGCTCGCGGCGGTCGTGAAAAGCGTCTTCGCCAGATCGAAGTTTCCGCGGTCGATCTCCAGCTCGCCGAACCGCAGCTCGTGAGGCACCGCCTTCGCCAGGTTGCCGGCCTCGCGATAGTGGACAGCGATATCGTAGCTGCCGTCGGACAGGCCGTTTCCCGCCAGCTCCTCCAGCGCGAGGGCGACGGCGTAGTGCAAATGGCGACGATGGGACGCGAGGATCTGCTGGAGGATCTCCGGGCGTACTTGCCGCGGTATCGTGCTCGGGTCGCCGTCGCCGCCGGTCTGGAGCAGGCCGGCGCGCTGCAGCTCGCTCAAGGCCGCCTCGATTTTTTCCGGCCGCAGCTCCGTCACGAAGACCAGAACCGGCATCGCGTAGCGCCCGTCGGCGACGGCGGCGACCTGCACCACCTGAAGCGCCGCGGCGCTGAGCTCGCGGAGAACCGAGAGAATCTGGCCGGGACTCTGTGGAGCGGCATGGGTAGCCGCCCGATCGCCGGCGTTGCCCACCGGCAACAGGATGGGCCCGGCTGGGGACGCTGCCGATCCGGCGCCTTCCCGTCGGTCGCCCCCTTCGCGTCGGTCGCCAGGCCAGCTGCCCGAGGCAATCGCCTTGTAAAGGCCGATTGTCTCCTCTTCGGGGGCGACATCCAGCTCCCGGCGCAGCACCGCGCGACAGGCCTCGTAGGCCGCAAGGGCGGAGCCACGCTGCCCCTTTGCGGCGAAGGTCCGCATCAGCCATCGATGGATGTCTTCGCGCAGCGGATCGAGGGCAAGGATTTTCTTGGCGGTGCGGAGCGAGGCGTCGACTGCGCTAGACTCCTCCTGGAGCGTCAGCAGCCTGCAAAGGGCCGCTTCGGCCTGCTCGCGATACCAGGCGCGGGACGAACGCAACCACTCCTCGAACTCTTCGGAGCCGACGTCGCAGCCGGCGAGGAGCTCGCCGCAATAGAGCTCCGCCGCCCGGGCCAGCGATTCTTCGTTCCCCGCTTCGACCAGGCGGCTGAACTCGACCGCATCGATGGCCAGGTCGACGCCTTCCAGCCAGATCTCCCGCCTGTCGAATGCGAGGATCGGGAGGTCGCAAGACATCAGGTCCTGTGCCAAGGTCAATCGGGTCTGGCGCAGGCTCTGTCGAGCGCAGGATTGCGTCGACTCTCCCCACATCAGCGTGGCGAGCCGATCGCGGCTGCAGCGCCGCGAAGGGGACAGGGCCACATAGGCGATCAGCGCTTCGCTCTTGCGCAGCGATAGCTTGACCGGCTCGCCGTTGCCAACGCAGAGCGAGAACCCGCCAAAAAGACGCAATGATGCCGATGCCGTCATGGCCCGACCGAGAACCCTTCCCTGCGTGCCGTTAGCCTAGTTCGGCTTCTTGTTCGTTCCGCTGCTCGCTGCGACGCCGATAGCCCGCGGAAAATAGAGATTCACCGTGGTTCCGGACTTACCGTCGCTTTCGATATCTAGATAGCCGCCCGATTGGCTCACGAAAGCATAGGCCGCACTTAATCCCATGCCGGCGTGAGCGCTCGGGTCTTTCGACGTGAAGAATGGTAAAACAGACCGCTCGATCAATTCAGGCAACATGCCAGGGCCGTTGTCGTTGACCGAGATCCGCACATAGTCCCCGCTCTTCAAGCCAGGAAGGTCGGGTAGCGCCGTCTTCGCGATTCGCACGTTGCTCGTTTCGAGCACGATTCGGCCCGGACCCCGAAGCGCTTCCACAGCGTTACCCACCAGCGCCCGCAGCGCCGCCTTCAATTGCGCGACATCCACGAAAATCGGCCACAGACCGACCGTCGAAACGATCTCCAGGGCGACGCCATTGGGAACGCGCATTTCCAGATCACGCGCCACATCGCCGACAATGGCATCCGGAAGTGCCGCAACTGGCGCCAGAGGCTGGCGTTGGGCGAGGGGAATCAAATCGTCGATAAGGGCCTTGCCTGCCGCCGTGCGGTCGTCATCGCCCGCCGCCTCGTTCGCGCCCGGTACGATGGCCCCAATGCGGTCGACGAGCGTCCCGGCCATACGCGAGATCTGCACCATCCCGTTGGCCATGGCGCGGCGCTGCTCGTTCAGCTTGAGCGCCGAGACATCGAGGAATTGAACCACCTGCCCGCCGGATCGGACCGCGTGTTCCACGATCATGAACCAGCGATTGTCGGAAAAGCGCCTTTCGACCGGAGCGCTGCCGGGAAGGTTCCAGATCGTCCGTCCGCTGCCCCACTTGTCCTTGCGGCGAAGAAATTCTTCGGGCAGCAAGCGCTCCTCTATTCCCATTTGAATCGAGCGATAGGGCGTTCCCGGCTGTAGCAAGTCGTCCAGCTGCGGGAAGAGCATCCTCATTTCGCCATTGACTTCGATCAGCCGGTCGTCCGCATCGAACAGGGCCGTGCCGCCCGGAAGATCCAGGAGCAGCTCCCCGACAGGAAAAGCATCGCCGCGCCGGAAGCCATAACCGGTGGCCCCCTGCCGCTCGCTTTCCCATTTGGAAGTCAGGGCGACAGCGAGTTGCTGTATCTCGATGGCATGAAACGGTTTCTGCAGGACGAACAGGCGATGCGCCGGCGGAACCTTCTCGACCAGATCGATCGTCTGGAGGTCTGTGTAGGCGGTGACGATGACGATTTGCAGGTGTTCGTCGATGGCACGAATCTGCGCCGCGGTGTCGACGCCGTTCACGCCCGGTGGCATGCGCACGTCGATGAACGCCGCCGAGAAGGGACGGGCTTCCTCCAAAGCGCGACGCACCTGCTCGACCGCGTCCCGGCCCTGGCGCACAGTCACCAAGTCGATCTCGGGCAGGTTGCCGTGATTGCTGATCGGCCCGAAGAGCTCGTCATGAAGCTCGGCGAGCCGCTGGTCGATACGACCGACCTGCGGCTGGATCAAAGCATACTGGTAGTCTTCGATCAGGCTCGCCTCGTCGTCGGCGACGAGCACCCGCACTTGCCCTGCCCCCGTCATTGACGCGCTCTCCTTGGAATCGGCGAGTTACGCCTTGTTCTTTTTTGGAGTAACTCGACTGTCGAAGCGACTTGGAGCCTCGTCTCACGTTAGATAAGAGAAGTATTAAATTCAACAGAATGCAGAAATATACGTATTACATTGTATGAGGTTCCGGAAGATCCTTTTACGCCAAATGTATAGCTGGTTAAGTCCTTGAGTTAATCGGCCTATTGCATGACCGCGTGGAGCGGTGGGGGGAACAGGTCGGCGCCGGAGGGGACGACCGACCGGTCGAGAATGGCGAGCGGGTGCCTTGCTACTGGGGCGGGGAAGATCTGCGCGAGACTTGGCGGCGAGGAACCTGCGCAAGCTCGATCTCGAGGATCCGGTCGCATGACGATGAAATGACAAGCGTCGACTAGGGTCCTTCGGCCATGGCGTACCATCTGGCGGGTTCGCGCGGGGTTGATGCCTGATTGGGGGCAGCGCGCGAGCGAGTCGCCGCAAGGCTTGGGGGGCCCGAGTATGCGCAACATGAAGATGGTCCGCCCGCTCGGCGTACCGTTGCTGGAGAGGTACGCCGTGAGGGTGAAAGCCCTGATCGCCGCGAGGAAGGCCGATGTGTCGGCAGTGAGCGCTTTCGATGCGCTCGAGCGGGCCTACCGCTATGGTCAATCTGAAACTGCGGCGACGGTCTTGCATAGCGTCCGGAACCTGCTCAATCCCCTGATGCTGCGTCTGGGATCGTCGCCCGACAGCGGCCTCCAGCCGATGGCCTCGCAGATCAGTCGGATTCTTTCGGAAGCGATCGAGCCGTCGTGCGATGCCGAGCGGCGAGCGAAGTTGACGCAGTACCTCGATTTGGCCTTCCAACAATTGACGGTGCGCTGGGACCAGGAACAGGCGCGCCATGGCCAGCTCCTCCAGCATATCCGGCAAATCGAAATACTGCTCAACGAGCTCAATGAGATAAGTGCGATAGACCGGAGCCCGGAGCTAGTCACCTTGCAGGACGCTGCCTGTGACATCGAATCGATCGGCCGTAGTTTGCAGGATGCTGGCGTGAAACTCCGGCTGCATCCGGATCTTCGCCACCTGCCGCCGTTTCTCGCGCGACGCTTCCAGTTGAAGCAGGTTCTGATCATTTTGCTCGCCAATGCCTGGGAAGCGATCGAAATGCTTGGTGCCGGTGAGGGATATGTGGAGCTGTCGGGTCGGCTGGAGCGCCGTGGTCGGCAGGGTTTCGTTCACACGGTCGTTCGCGACAATGGCTGCGGGATCGCGCAAGACGATCTCGCTCTGATCTTTCAACGCGAGTTCAGCATGAAGTCCGGGCCCGGTTACGGCATGGGCCTCCATTGGTGCGCCAACTGCGTCACGGAGATGGGTGGCCAGATCTTTGCCGAGAGCGAAGGAAAGGGGCAAGGCGCAGCGTTCCACGTCTTGCTTCCAACGCCGAAGGGGCGCCCGTAACAAACGTTCGATTCGGTTTGCGAGACTCTGCTTCTGCGGGATCAAGACGGCACCTGGAGCGCTCCGAGTCGAAAGCCGTGCGGCGCGATCGCACAAAAAGCGACGAATTTTAGCGATCGGCCGGCCAGCTCGAGCGACCGTGAGAGCTCCGCGATGCGCGCCGCAGCAAGGGTTCGCCAACGGCCGTCAAAACCCGGTGAAAATGCTGTCAAAACAATTGCATAGCATTGCTGTGATAAATCTGCCCGGTTTCCTGAGTGCCGGGAATCCTCCCCTATAATCGGCAGTCCTAGTCGTCGACGATCGGCATCCCGCTTCGCACCGGACCGGGCGAGGGATTGCCTCTTGTCTCGCAACGATCGGATAGGAGATCAGAATGACCAGCAGGACGTTTCGCTTCCTATTTGTGGCGCTCTTCGGCCTGGCGCTCGCTGTGGGCCCGCTCGGCCTGTCGGGGAGCGGCCTCGAAATGACCGCCGCGCTCGCCAAGAACGATGGCAACGGTAACGGTAACGGAAATGGCGGCGGCAACGGCAATGGCCACGGAAAGGGCCATGGCAACGGCGGCTTCGGCGGCGCCTTGAGCGCTGACGACAGTGGAGCCGGTAAGGGGCATGGCAAGAGTAACGGGAAGGCGGTCGGCATCGCCAAGGCGGAGAGCGCCAAGAAGGGTGCCGCGACGGCCGACGAGTCGGTCGGCCAGTCGCTCGACAAGGCCTGGGGCCAAGCCAAGAAAGATCTGAGGTCCATGATGGCCGGGCTGTTCGGCGAGGAAAGCGGTAAGCCGAGCGCGAGCCAGCTGGGCCGTCTCAACGGCTTCATGCACGCATCCCCGCGCGCGGTCGCCAACGCCTCGCCCAACTCGGCGGTCGGCTCCGTTGCGCAAACCTATCGCGATGCCCTGGCGGCGCATCTCGGCGCCGCGGTCGAGGAGCCGGTGGTCGAGGAGCCGGTGGTCGAGGAGCCGCTGGTCGAGGAGCCGCTGGTCGAGGAGCCGGTAGAGGAAGAGGCGGCGCTGACGTCGCTCGAGGCCGCGGCCAAGGCGCTGGTTGACGCCGCCAACAAGCCGCTCGATCCGGCGGTGGTGGCGGAGGTCAACGCCAAGCTGGCGGAGTTGAATCCCGATGAGCCGGCCTTCGAGGGCCTCGAGGATCCGACCAGCGAGCAGGCGCAGAGCGTCGCTCAGGACGTCGCGGACGCGGCCCAGTCCTTCGAGGCCGAGGAGACCGACCAGGGCCTCGGCAACAACGACGTCGCCGAGGACGAGGGTGAGGAAGACACCTCCGAGGAGGATACCCCTGTCGAGGGCGAGACCGACCTCGCCGAGCAGTCGAGCGACGAAACGACGCTGACCCAATAGACGGCCGGCGGCGTCGGCACGAGCGCCGAAGCCGACACGACGCGCTACAAGGAGAAAAGGGGCAGGTCTTCGGGCCTGCCCCGTTTCTTTTTGGGCCTGTCCCCTTGATTAAACCGAACTATAAGCACGGTTGCTCGCCTCGGTTCTTGAGGCAACCGGGCGGTCCAGTGGCGGATGGCGTGGAAAGCGGTCGATGCGGTCTGTTCTGGGCCGAGGGCGGTGTCTGGGAGGGGCTGTTCCGTGAGCTTGCCGCCCGCGGTCGATCTGGAGAAACCCAAATGATCGACAGCACGCACATCAAAGCGCACCGCTCGGCCTCGGGCGGAAAAGGGGGGAGCAGAAACAGGCGATTGGCCGCTCGCGCGGCCGGCGCAACACGAAAATCCATGCAATCGCGGATGCTAAGGGCCGTCTTCTTTCCATCCTGCTGACCGGTGGCCAAGCGTACGACTGCCCGCCTGCCGCGCGCCTGATCCGTCGAAGCAACCCGGCCAAGAAACTCATCGGCGACAAGGCCTACGACAGCGCGGAACTGCGCCAGTGGCTGGAAGATCGAGGCACCAAGCCTGTCATTCCCAACAAGTCGAACCGCATACAGCCCTTCAGCTTCGACAAAAAGACATACCGACAACGCCACCGCGTCGAGAACGCCTTCTGTCGTCTCAAGGACTTCCGGCGCATCGCCACCCGCTACGACAGGTTGGCCCGAAACTTCCTCGCCTCGGCCTGCCTCGTTGCTGCTGTCGTATGGTGGATTTTATGAGTCGCGGCCCTAATACCGCAATCTCGCCGCAGGTGACGCTGATCGACGAGCTGTCACTCGTCGGCCCCGCCAAGTATCAGCCTGGGGTGGCCGCACCCGGCAACGCGCCCGACGCGAAATACACGGTCCATCACGACGGCGGCTCGACCGTGGTCGCAGTCGACCACCGCCGCCAGTCGGGCGAATGGGTGAAGCTCGGCAGCTTCGCCTTTGAGGCGGGGACTACAGGGTCGAGCTCTCGGACCCGGCGACACGCGCTCATCCCTCGACCGGCAGCCTCCGAACAGGCGATCCGAAACGAACGAGGCATCAACAGACGGCGCAAAACGCCGGCCAAGCCAGCCGCTACGAGCCGGCGGACTTCCGTTACTGTGTAACGAAAGCCGCGGAACGGCCCGATACGAGCCCGTGGGTTTTGTTACCTTATAACAGAAAACACGCTGCAAGCCGCGGCCGCGTGCGGCAAAGCTCCCCAGCCTGTGCGGCAAGGCCATCCGGCCGGTAGAGGTAAACCGGGCATCGGTCGGGTCGTCCGCGCGAAGGGGTCATTCGGCGCCAAGTTGTATAGACAAGCCGCCAGGCCCTTGCCGGCCAGACACTTAGGTACCTATACCGCTGTCTATTGACATTCGGGCAATTGCCCTGTATCCTGTCGAGTCGACTGCCGATCCGGGCGCGCGAAAGCCCGGCGCCCCGGCCAGGAGTTTCGCGATGAGCGGTCAAGCCTTTGCAAAGAGCCAGGTTCTGCTGCCCTGCGCGCGGCCGGCCGGTGGCCTTTTCCGCGCCGCCGGGGTGTCATGGGGCACTCCTTCGTTCCGGCGATTTGGCGGGGGGCCCTTGATCACTGCCGTAATTCCAGGTCAGGTCGTTGATCGAGAAGGCTTTTCGCCCGAAGAAAAATACCAAGGGAGGGCGGAAACAGCGCCCGGCGAGACACGCGGGCCGACGCTTTCGCTCCTCCGCGCCGTGCCTGTCGATCTGCCGGAAAGGCTGGTTGGGGGACCTGGATTCGGTCCGGGCGATTTTTCCTATCCGAATCAAGCGCTTGGCGGGCGCGTGGGCAGGACTGTGGCACGGCCTGGCCGGGCCGGCAAGGGCCGTTATTGACGCTATCCTGGACCCGTCCACGGGGGCCGCGTGACGACCGGGGTGCGCCCGACGACGAGTGCCGACCTGCGGCCATACACCGCTTGAACGCGGCGCGGCAAGAGACCAGTGCGTGCCTAGGGACCGGTAGCTCCCGGCTGGAGACCGTGGGGCAGTGCGGGTCGGGGAATACCCATCCGATCGAACAGGTGCTGTGATCGCTTCTCGGAGCGTTCGGACCCCTCGGTCTGTCCCAGCCGAAGCAAGGCTACACTCTGCAATTGGAGGGTACGTGCGATCTCGAATTTGAGACCGAGGCTTTCCTGTATGGCGAGAGCGCTTTGAAGTGTGCGTATTGGAATCCGCAAGTCGGCGCTGTCATGACAGAGGGCTGCCGTTGCCATCGCGCGCGAGGCAATCGATTGGCTCCAAGGCTGATTGCGTTCCACAGCTAGCTGTAAGGCCTGTCTTGCGGCATCGTTGGCCTCGCTGGCTCGTTCAGACACGCTCAAGGCCTCGGCCCGGACTGCAGTAAAGAACGGAATCTGAAACGCTGTGCCCAAGCGGCTCGCGAGATCGAGGGCATTGTCGAGGGTTTCTATGGCTGCGTGGCTCTCTCCCAGTCCGAGCCTGGCATGACCCAAATGCCCAAGGAGAAGATACTGGCGCGGCAGATCGCCGATTTCCTCCGCTGTGTGGAGCGCCTTCGCGAGCAGGTCGATCGCGGAGTCGCTTTTCCCCTGCCAGACCAGAAGCTGGCCTTGAAACTGCTGACAGAGCACGATGACGAGCGGGTCGCTGTGCTTGCCCGCGATCTCAATGCCGGCAGTGACGGCCGCCAAACCCTCGATGAACTCGCCGGCGATCCCGTGGCAGAGTGCCAAGGTGCCGAGAGCCAGCGCCTCGCCCTGTCGATCGCCGATCGCACGGTAATGCTCAAAAGTCGACTGAAGCCGCTGCAGGCCGCCTTCCCGATGGCCGGCCAGCCATTGCGTCTGGGAGTACAGCCGATCCCCTGCCGTCCATGGCAGCTCCGCACCGGCCTCCTCCAGGAGTCGCAACCCCCGCCGGGCCTCGACCAGGGCGTCAGTGCGCGCTCCCTCGCTGTCCAGGAACATCGAGATGCTCATGACGAGATTGGCGGCCAACTTCTTGTCGGTGACCCGTTGGCTGTGGCCACGCAGCCGGCGCAGCATCGCGCTGGCGGCTTGCCGAGTGGCAGGGTGGATTCGCATCGCCCTCGCGAGAAGAAGGTCCGCGGAGCCCTGCGTGACGGTCCGTGTCGCCGCATCCTCGGCGAGAACAAGGTTTTTGGCGCGCGACGCCAGGTCCGCAACCGCATTCCAATTGCCCGCCCGCGCCTCGACTTCCGCCGCGCTTACCAGATGGCCGGCAGCCGCACCTGCACGATCGCTGGCGAGGGCATGGCGCGCGAGGTCGACATGGTAGGGGCGTAGATCGGCGGAATAGAGCTCTTCGATTGCCGTGAAGGCAAGCTCGTGGAGCCGCGCGCGCTTATGGGTCGCTATATGGCCATAGACCGCTACCCGGAACCGTTCGCGAGCGAAACGAAACCGTCCGCTCTTCGGCTCGAGCCATCCGTGGCGCACCAGATAATCGAAAAGATCGAGGGTTTTAGACGTGTCGAGCTGCGCAACCCTCTGCCACAACTCGATCTCGCACTCGGGACCCACGACAGCAGCGGCGTCGAGTGCCGAAATCGCTTCCGGCTTCAAGCTGTCGAGACGCTGCAGGATGCCGGCAACGACTTTCTCCGGAAGCGCATCGCGGTCGCCGCCACGCGGCGCACCCGATGCCTGGGCTTGGGTCATTTCTCCCGCCACCGAGGGATTGCCTTCGCTCAGGCGCTGAATCGATTCCAGCGCAGCCTCTTCCAGGGCCGTTGTGCCGCCCTCCTTGGCGGCCAACTCCATGACCGACCGAAGGCTACCGCGATCGAGCGGACCGAGGCGAACAGTCGTGGCGTGAGAGAGAGACGAAAGCCAGTTGACGATGTTTCTGAGATCGGATTCGGGGGCAACGTCCTCGATACGCGAGCTGACGATCAGAAGCGCAGGCAACGAAGACAATCGATTCGCGAGGTAGACCAATGCCTCAAGCGCGGGAGGATCGACCCACTGGAGGTGCTCGACGACGATCAGGAGCGGCAGGCCCTGCGGATCGCCGGATTGCAAATGCCGAAGCGCCGCGAACACCGCCTCTTCTGCCTGCTTCTGAGAACTGGCCAGATAGGTGCCCACGTTGGGGATCGCGTGCCGCAGCAGATCGATCCAGATCTGCATCTCGCGTCCTTGCTCTGTCGCATGTCCCTGAGCGGCGATGATCGTGGCACTCTCGCGGAGAGCTGCCGTGGCCGCTTCGATCAGTGCCGTCTTGCCGATCCCCGCCTCGCCCAGGAGAAGGACAATTTCGCCGTTGCCTGTGCGCGCGCACCTGCTGGCGCAACGGCCGATCGTGTCGAGCTCGGCCGCGCGACCGAAGAGCGGCGGTCGATCAGCGTCCTGTTTCTTCACTCCACAATCGCGGCGTTTCGAAGGTTCCTGCAGGCGCAAGTCTGTGGGCGCGAACTCCATATTGTGTAACGGGAGATCAATCGGCGTCGCCGCGGGTCCGGCCAGCGAAGGCAGCCCGGCCTGACTACGGCTGATGTCGAGAAAGAGATCGACCGTTTTCCGCTCCGGTTGAACGCCGAGTTCGCGCTGAAGCAGCTCGCTACAGCGTTGGTACTGGCGCATGGCGAGCGCTCGTTGACCTTGACTCGCATAGATCTGGATCAGCGCGCGGTGCGCGCCCTCATGTAGCTGGTCGAGCGACAGGATGCGCAACGCGGTCGCGGATGCGCGGTCCCGTTGTTCGCTATCCATGAGCTTGTCGAGGACCGTTGACAGACATTCGATGGCCAGGGCCGCATAGCGCTCCCGCTGATTCAACAGCCACTGACCGAAGGCGGGCGCCCCAACCTCGACACCCGCCAGGAAATTACCTTGATAGAGTGCCGCCGCACGCTCGCAGGACGAGATGGTGCCTTCCGCGGCCAGAGACTCCATTTCGATCGCGTCGACGGAGGTCAGGGAACGATCGAGCTCGATAGTGTCGCCTTCGACCCGTAGCACTCCCCGCAGCTCGGCGGGCAGGTCCCTGCGCAGCGTCGTCAGGAGTTGCCGAAGGCTCTGGCGCGCGCGCTGTTGTGTGCTCTCTCCCCAAATTAGAGCGGAAAAGTGATCTCGGGTTTGATGCGTGCTGCGCTCGATGGCGAGATAGGCCAGTAGCGCCTTGCCGCGGCGGGGCGCGACTTCCAGCGTCTCTCCTTGCAGGCCGATCAGTGCAAAGCGGCCGAGAAGATTCAGTCGCGCCCGGCGAGGGTCAGCGACTTCAGGTGCTGTGGACATCGCTTCCGGCGTCTTGAGCGGACTGAGCGCCGCCATGCTTGGGGAAGAACAGTCTAACGGTCGTACCCAAGCCCTCGTGGGACTCGATCTTGAGGTTTCCCGATGACTGCAGGACGAAGCTATGGACGGCGGCCAGGCCGAGACCTAGGCGGCCTTCGGCGCGGCGTGTGGTGAAGAAGGGTCGCAACGCCCGGGCCCGGATTTCGGGCCGCATCCCAAGACCGTTGTCCGAGACGGAAATCAACACGCCTTCTTCCTCGCGCTCGGCCGACCTGCTGTTGGCGTTCTCGATCCGTATGCGGATGAGGCCGCCCGCTCGCTCGGACGCTATGGCATTGTCGGCTAGCTCGGACAGGGCATGGCGCAGCAGGTCTATATCGAGGGCAACGGGCCATAGCTTATCGGAGATCTTGATATCGAGCTTGACGGTCTTCCCCAACAGCGGCTTGAGGTCCAGCAGCGTTCTTTTCACGACGTCGCCGACGTCAACGACCGCCTCCACATGGGTGCGGCGTTGGGCGACTTCGAGCATTCGGTTCAGCAAGCTCTGCGTCTGGCGGAGCGCGAAGATGCCGGCTTGTGTCTCTGGGGACCGTTCTCCATCCGGCGCCAACAGTTTGACCGCTTCGGTAAGGGCCTTCGAAACTGTCGTGAAGTGGGTATTCAAACTAGCCGCACATTCGCCGATTCCCTGACGCAGTTCCAAGAGAACCTCGCGGTCGCTGTCCTCGCGCAGGCGCGCAACGAGGTCGGACGTATCGACGTGAAGCGCGAAGGTTCGACCGTCGGCCGCTTTGCGTTCCAGGACCGACACGGTCCGCCCGCCCTGGAGCGCCTGCTCGATGCTGCCGCGCGGTGACCTGTGCCAGTCGAGCCTCGAACGAAGCCAAGTCTCGGCGCGCACCAATCGAGTGTCGTCCAACGCGCCTTCGCGGATTTGATCGAGGAACTGCGCATAGGAGGTGCCGGGTCGAAAGGTCATCGAGGCATCGCCGTAGTATGAGCGGATTTCGTCGTTCACGCTGATCAGGCGATCGTTCTGATCGAACACCGCGAGGCCGGCCGGTAGATTCTCCGTTACCGGATCGAACTGCTGCCGCGACGGACCGGTCGGTTCGGTGTGCTTGGTTCGGCGGGAGACGCGCTCGTCGCGCCACCTGGCGCTCAGTCCGTTGACGAGCTGTTGAATCTCAAGCGCATGAAAGGGCTTGTGAATGAAAAAGATGCGGTCCGCCGGCGGAACTTGTTCGGCGATGTCGAGTGAATGGACATCGGAGTAGGCTGTTACGAAGACAAGGTAAAGGTTCGGATCGATTGCGCGAATCTTCTCGGCGGTCTCGAGACCATGCAGGCCCGGCGGCATCCGCAGGTCGAGGAAGGCGACGGCGAACGGACGGTCATCCTTGATAGACTTGGATACGGCGGCGATCGCATCGGCGCCTTGCTGGCATGCGGTTAGTGCAATATCGCCCAATTTGGCGTGAGCGTGATCGCTGCGAAAGAGATCCGCTTCCAGCTCAGCGAGCTTAGCTTTGGTGCCGCTCGACGGGGCATTGTCGAGGATGATCCGGTAGTCATCCAGCAGGCTCGGCTCATCGTCAACGACGAGAACCCTGACGGTCGGAGCGGTTGTATTCATCGTGGGTCTCTTGATCCGATTATGGGCAAGACGAGGTGAAGCACCGCGCCCTTGCCCCGGCCGGGGCTGCGAACGTAAAGACGCCCGCGCATGCTCGTAACGACGTTGGCGCTCCAGTGGAGGCCAATGCCGTGTCCGCGGCCCGCCTTGGTCGTGTAGTGTCTCTGAAACACCTTAATCTGCTCTTGCTCCGTCAGGCCCACGCCGTTGTCGGCGATTGAGATATCGAGCATCGGGCGGCTATCCAAATCGAACGCTTCGGCGGAAATCTCGACCCGTCCGTCGGGTCTTCCGGCCTTTATAATCGAATCCATGGCATTGACCAGAAGGTTGGCAACTATTTGATGGACAACAGCTCTTATGCAGATAACAGGAGGCAGGGAGGCCATTCTATCGTCGACGCGGATCTCCAGGATCCGAGCGAAACCGTCAGGTAAGGCTCTGATTGCGCTTTCGATCATGGGGACGATGTTAGCTTCCGTTACCAGGTCGGCGTCTGATCCTAAACGGCGCTGACTTTCGAGAATTTCCTCGATCCGGCCGACGTGAGATATGACGCGATCGACGTCGGCGCCCAGCGTATCGATGCGCCTGGCTTCTTCTTCTGCGGCCAGGGTCGCGAATTGCGCCAACTTGTTCTGCCGCTCCAAAGGATTGCTGCCTTCGTTGAGCTCTTTCGCGGCTTGGCTAAGCCGTATTAGCCCGGCCGAGCTCACCTTTTCGCGCATCGCATGAGCGCTAGCGAGCAGCGAATTCAATGTATTGCCGATATTGTGCAGAATGCCTTCGGTAATCTCGGCGCGGCCGGCGCGATATGACGCGTCTGCCAGTTGTTGGGTGGTGGACGAGAGCTCGCTCAGCAGCTTGTCGAACTCCTCGGCCAAGGTCCCGATCTCATCGCGCGACTTGAAGCGAAGATGAGTCCCGCTGACACCTTTCTGACGGATATCGAGGATATGATAGGTCAGTCGGGACAAGGGGCCGACCATCAGCGTGCGCACGAGCAAGACCGACATGAGGATCGCCGCGAGGCCAACTCCCAGCATGGCCACCACGGAGAGTACGACGGTCTCGTCGCCGATCTCGAGTAGATCTCGAAAGATGTTGGCGCGCGCCAGAAACGCCGGCTGCCCGAGTACATCTTCGAAAGCCCAATAGACCTGCAAAACGTTGGCATCATGGCTGTTGATGATCGTTGGCGCGCCAAGCGAAAGAGCGGCACCGGCGGCTGCCTCCAGGATCTTCAGGTTGGGTGTCTGCATGGACCAGAAGTCGACACTGACCTCCATGCGATCGTTGGTCGACCCCAATACCTCGTCGTTGAGGTGACGCGCGACCAACAGAGTGCCGCTTCGAGAGTCTGACTCGGACGGGGAGTGGACAGCTGCGGCAGCGATGACGAAGGGGGTTCCGCCGCTGTCGTAGAGACCGGCGATGCTATCGCCATTTAGGACGAGGCGCATCAGCGGGTGGCCACCCGGAAGGTTGCAGAAAGCGTGAGGAATGATCGACTGGAAGAGTCCGCCGCTGGGATCGTAGCCGTCCGACCAGGCGAGTGCGCCCAGCGTGTCATAGGCGCAGGCAATATTGAGCCGGTTGTTCTCGAAAACGGCCGATTCGAGTGGTGCTAAGCCAGGTTCGCTTGGTTGTCTGGCGCTTTCCATTTCGGCGACCGCTTTGACCAGATCGGAGCGCAGCAACTGTACGTCCTGGTCGATCGCATTGGCGAAGCGTCGCAGGTCGAGCTCGGCGTTGGCGATCTCCAGCCTTTCGAAGCTTCGCAGGACAATGGTGCGCAGTCCCCAGGCGCCAGCCGCCACCACGAGGCTGAGGGCGATCACTAGGAAGAGCGGAACCCGGAGAGCGAGCGACCGGCTTGGTCGGACCCTCGTCGGAGCTTGAGGCAGTGACCCCGGGCCGTCTTGGCCAGGCACAGCCGAGGAGCAATGCTGCGGCTCGGACGGTAGCGGCTGCGCTCGATCTGCCCCCGCAGTGTTGTCGTTCATCGTATGCAAGTCCGATCGCCGGTGGGCCGTCGCGGGGCGGCCGCAGCGTAGCGCCCGCATCGACGCCACCCATCAGAACCAGTTCCGGCTGACGGGTTTGGGCTCAATACGAATCATCCTGCCATGGCACAGAAAAGGCACGGTTAATTTGTGCTACATCACAACCGGGTGTATCGATTCGTTGATTCGGCTCGATATTTTCGGGCGATCGATCACGGCGATTTGACGGCTCGGTGGTTCTATAGGCGAGTGAGTCGGTTCCATTGAGGACTGCGGCTTTCAGCTTGCCCGGGCCGAGGTCTGACCATTCGAGAGCCAGGTCGTCGCCTCTACCGGCTAGGCGGAGCCCCTTGGAACTGAAGCGGAGTCCGCCGAGGCTGCACCGTCGAAAGGCGACACGCGGCTCGCCCGTTCCTTGCATTTCAATCAAAACTAAATGAAACCCAATATGTTATTTATAGCATCGTAGGGATTGAGGATAATACTCTATCCTTGGAACCGGCCCTGTTCGGCTCAACGCAACGCGGTATGGAGTTCGAAAACTCGAATGAACCGTACGGCCCGCACCCTCATGATTGTTCTCCTCGCTGTAGCCCTCTTCCTGGCTCCGCTGTGGGAAGCCTTTGGCCCAGAAGCCCCGCTCGGAGTGAAGCCCGCTGTTGCTGCCGGCGGTGGTGGCGGGAAGGGTAACGGTGGCGGCAACGGCGGTGGCGGGGGCGGTGGTAACGGTGGCGGCAACGGCGGTGGCGGGGGCGGTGGTAACGGTAGCGGGGGCGGCAACTCAGGTGGCGGTAACAGCGGCGGTGGTAACAGCGGCGGTGGTAGTGGCGGCGCCAGTAGTAACGGCGGTGGAAACGGCGTCGGGCCGGGTAACAGCAACGCCGGTGGAATTGGCAAAGGCATCGGGAACCCGGGCAAGGCCTCGAGCGCCGCGCCTGGTAGCTCTACAGGCGCTTCACTGGGCGTCTCGGCCGTTTCCAAGATCCAGGCCTATCGATCGGCTGTCTTGGCCAACGATGTGAAGGCTGCGGCTGCGGCGTTGGCAGGGATCACCACAGAGATTTCGGCGGCCGAGGTGGAGCAGATCAACGAGATCCTGGGCATCAGCGGAGAGA
This sequence comes from Kiloniellales bacterium, assembly GCA_050728975.1. GTDB lineage: Bacteria > Pseudomonadota > Alphaproteobacteria > Kiloniellales > JBOHKJ01 > JBOHKJ01. Next base: position 17,584 of record JBOHKJ010000260.1, read on the forward strand.
CGACCGCGCTCACCGCGAGCGACATCGTCCGAGGTGTCGAGGAAATCGGAGCCTCGAATCCCTGACCCTGCCACGCCTTAGAGCCGATCTCAGAAGTTGAGATTCAGGGCAAGGGGCTGGCCGGGTCAAGCGCCGCAGCATGACGCGGATCATGGCGAGGCGAATGAAGGCGGCGACGGTCCGGGCGTAGCGCTCGAAGTCGCGCGCGAGGCGGCGGTTGCGGGCGATCC
>JBOHKJ010000261.1:0-4923 GCA_050728975.1 Kiloniellales bacterium
CGACGGCGATCGCGCTCTGATCGTTATGCTCGATCTGGTCGCGCCAGTTCGGCAGGCGGTCCCAGACCGCGACCGCCTTACGCTCGCTCGCCGCGCTCGCTGTCTTGGCGCCCAGCGCTTGCAGCACCGCCGGCCCCCAGCGCCAGCCGCCGCGCGCCATCTCGGAGGCGAGCGCCGCGGCCCGCTCGGGCGCGGCGTCGTGGACCAGCTCCGACAGCAGCGCCGCGGCGCAACGGATCAGGCTCGCGCAGCCGGCTTCGGCGTCCGCGGGCGGTTCCAACGAAAGGGCGACGGCGAGCGCGCGCGGCGTGGGTGCCACGAACTGGCCGGGCCGCACGAAGGCGAAGAGCTCCAGCAGGTCGAGCGCCGGGAAGGCTGCGATGCCGAGCCGCCGGGCGCTGGCAGGTGCATGGCAGACCAGTGGCGGGCTCTCGGCGGCCCGTGCCGCCACCTCCTCGGGCGCCAGGGCTTCGATCTCGCCCTCGGCCGAAAGCCAGGTAGCGCGGCGCCAGCCGGCGACCACCGCGCTCCAGCCTCCCACGGCGGTCGGAGGGGATGCGTTCGCGCGCTGCGCCGAAGACATGACGGGGGACGCCGGTGCCATCGCAGCGGACTATAGCGGCCGACGGCGCAAATCGTCATTGTCGCCGGGCTCTGGCTCTTGCCGGCCGTGGGTGTTACCACCTAGCCGGCGGCCAGCGGGCGTGTGCGCGGCTGTCGTGTTGGGGGATCCGCTTGGCCGACGGCTTTGACGAGCTCGACCGACTGCTCCTTGGCGACGCCGGCGCCTGGGGCCGCTTCGTGACCCGCTTTGCTCCGGTCATCTACGCGGCGATCCATCGCCGACTGGGGCCGGCCGGCCGGACAGGCGAGGCCGAGGACGTGGCACAGGACGTTTTCGTCCGGATTTGCGCGCGCGATTTCCGCTTGCTGCGCACTTATGAGCCGGCGCGCGCCAAGCTTTCGACTTGGCTGACGGTGATCGCTTCGAGCGCCGCCATAGACCACCTGCGGCGCCGCAAGGCGGCAACCCAGCCGCTCGACGACCTGCCGGAGGCGCTTCTGGCGGTCCAGCCCGAGGTCCGCGAGCACTTCAACATCCCGCCCGGCGTCTTGAGCGCGCGCCAGGCGCTGATCGTCGAGCTGCTCTACCAGCGCGATCTCGATCCGGCCGAAGTAGGCCGCCTTTTAGGAATCGAGCCCCAGAGCGTGCGCTCCCTCCATCACAAGGCGCTGACACGGCTTCGGGCCCATTTTTCTGTGGCCGGTGAGGGGGATGACGCCCGGGCCGAGCGCGTAGTACAGGACGAGGAGTAGCCTCGATGGCAGACCATACCAAGACCCCGACCGGCTCCGAGGCCGGACGCGACCCGGAAATGGCGCGCCTATGGCGCCGAGCCCGGGCCGGCTGGGTCGTGCCCGGGCCGGCCCGGGACGCCGCACTGCAGCCGAATGCGAATGCGCTTGCGGCCTATCTCGACGGCCGACTTGACGAGGCTGCGGCGGAGAGCGTCGAGGCTTGGCTGCTGGACAATCCCGAGGCAGTCGAGCTGCTGGCGGCCAGCCGGGCCGCGCTGGCAGAACGCCCACTGGCTCCGCCGGCCGACCTTATCGCCCGGGCCCGTGGCTTGCTGCGCCAACCGGCGGTCGCGGCGCGCCGGAGTCCGCCGGTCGGGCTCAATGGTTTGCTGTCGGCCCTGTTCCCGGTGCGCCGGCTCGGCTTTGCCGCCACCTTCGCCGCCCTGGTGGTGGCCTCCTACGGCAGCTTCACCCTCGGCCAAGTCTCGGTCGACCAGGCTGTGGCCATCGAGACCGCGCTCGCCGACGAGACCAGTTTCGACCTGGTGTCGGCCTTCGAGGCTCCGCTATGAGTGGCAACCCATCCCGCGGACGCCTCCTGCCGATCCTGCTCGCCGTCTCGCTGGTGGCGAACGTCTTCTTCATCGCCGGCGCGGCCTACACCTTCGCCACCAATCAGCGCGTGTTCGGCGGGGACGACCGCATCGACTATGTGGCCGAGCAGCTCGCGCTGAGCGACAGCCAGGAAGTGGCACTGCGCGATCTGCGCCGTACGTCCAGCGAGCGGCGCCAGGCACTGCGCGGCAATCTCGACGAGATGCGCCAGGCCATGTTGGGCGAGATTGCCAAGCCCGAGTTCGACCGGGCCGCGGTCGTCGCCCTGCTTCAGGAGCGCTCTCAGGAGCGGGCCGAAGTCTTCGCCGATATCTCGGGCGGACTTCATGGCTTCCTGGCCAGCCTCAACCCCGAGCAACGCGAGGCTTTCCTCGCGATGGCCCAGGAGCGCGGCTTCATTTCCCGGCTGCTGTTCAATCGCCGCCACCGCTAGGTGGCTCCCCTCTCGCCTCGGACCGTAATGGTCGCCTGGTCGTTGACGATGGCACCGGCCGGCCCCTAGGTTGCGCGGGCGCCGCGCTGCGGCTGCCCCGAGGACCCGACAGCCGATGACAAGCGAACGCGACCTGGCCCTGAACGCCCGTGCCTGGCCCTTCGAGGAAGCCCGCAAGCTGCTGGCGCGCTACGGCGAGCGCGCGCCGGAGAAGGGCTATGTCCTGTTCGAAACCGGTTATGGCCCTTCGGGCTTGCCGCATATTGGCACCTTCGGCGAGGTCGTGCGCACCACCATGGTGCGCCAGGCCTTTCGTCGCCTCTCGGACCTGCCGACGCGGCTGTTCTGTTTTTCGGATGACATGGACGGACTGCGCAAGGTGCCGGACAACATTCCGAACAAGGAGATCGTCGCGCAGCATCTCGGCAAGCCGCTCACGCGAATTCCCGATCCCTTTGGTACGCACGAGTCCTTCGGTCATCACAACAACGCCATGCTGCGCGGCTTTCTCGATTCCTTCGGCTTCGAGTACGAGTTCCAGTCGTCCTCCGACTGGTACGCCTCGGGCCGTTTCGACAGGGCCCTGCTGGAGGTCCTCGCCCACTACGACGAGATCATGGCAGTGATGCTCCCCACGCTCGGCGAGGAGCGGCAGCAGACCTACAGCCCCTTCCTGCCGATCTGTCCGAAGACCGGACGGGTGCTGCAGGTGCCGATCGTCGAGCGGAATGTGGAGGCCGGCACCATCGTCTATCGCGACGAAGACGGCAGTCTGGTCGAGACCCCGGTCACTGGTGGACGCTGCAAGCTGCAATGGAAGCCCGATTGGGCAATGCGCTGGCACGCGCTCCAGGTCGACTACGAGATGTCCGGTAAGGATCTCATTCCCTCGGTCGAACTCGGCGGGAAGATCTGCCGCATTCTCGGCTCGCGACCGCCGGAAGGTTTCAACTACGAGCTGTTCCTCGACGAGAATGGCCAGAAAATCTCGAAGTCCAAGGGCAACGGCCTGACGGTAGACGAATGGCTTGCCTACGGCCCGCCGGACTCGCTGGCGCTCTTCATGTACCAGAAGCCGCGTGCCGCCAAGCGGCTCTACTTCGACGTCATCCCGCGCGCGGTCGACGACTACCTGACATTTCTCGAGAAGTTCGAGAGCGAAAGCGAAGCGCAGCGCCTCGAGAATCCGGCTTGGCACATTCACAACGGGGGGCCGCCGAAACGTACTGCCGATCTCAGCTATTCGATGCTGCTCAATCTCGCTGGCGTCTGCAACAGCGAGGACCCCGCGGTGCTGTGGGGCTTCATCGGCGGCTATCTGCCGGGCGCCGATCCGCAGACAGCGCCCCAGCTCGACGCTCTTGTCGGCCACGCGATCCGCTACTATCGCGACTTCGTCAAGCCGGCGAAGCGCTATCGGCTGCCTGACGACAAGGAGCGCCAGGCGCTCCAGGAGCTGCTCGCGGCCTTGAGAGCGCTGCCCGTCGAAACGCCCGCCGAAGCGATCCAGAACGCGATCTACGAGATCGGCAAGCGTCATCCTTTTCCGGAGCTGCGCGCCTGGTTCAAGGCGCTCTACGAAATCCTGCTTGGACAGGAGCAGGGCCCGCGGCTCGGCACCTTTTTCAAGCTTTACGGTCTCAGCGAGAGCTGTGCGCTGGTCGAGGCCGCGCTCGCCGGCCGCCTGCTGGAAGCCGACGGCCCGCACCAGGCCAAGGCTTGATCGACCGGACCTCGCGAGATCAAGCCCGGCCGTTGTGGGCCCAGCGCCAGTAAAGCTCGCGGGCCTGCTTGTAGAGCGGCCCGGGTTGGAGGCTGCGCTCCTCGACGCGAATGATCGGTAGCACCTTGGCATAGTTGCCGGTGGTGAAGACCTCGTCGGCCTCGAGCACGTCTTTCCAAGTGACGCTGCGTTCCTCGACCTGGAATCCCGCCTCGCGCAGCAGGCAGGCGACGCGCGCCCGCGTGATACCGGCGAGGAAGGTGCCGTTGGGGACTGGCGTGATCGCGACCCCGTCGCGGGCGATCCAGATGTTGGCGGTCGCCAGCTCCGCGACATTGCCGTTGGCGTCCAGCATCACCGCGTTGTCGAAGCCTTTCGCCGATGCTTCCCGCAGCGCGCGGGCGGCATTGGGGTAGAGACAGGAGGCCTTGGCGTCGGTCGGCGCCATGTCCGGCGGCGGACGGCGGAAGCGCGAAAGACAGACCCCGATGCCTTTAGGCGACGGCAGTGGGGCCTCGAAAAGGGTGCAGCAAAAGCGCGTCGAATCCGGATCGGCGGAAACGAAGCCCTCTTCGGCGTAGAACATTGGCCGGATGTAGAGGTCGGTCTTTTTCGGGAAGCGGCCGATCCCTTCCTCGGCGATTGCCTGCACTTCGCCCGCGGTGAGCGAGGGTTTCAAGCCGAACGACCAGGCCGAGGCCACCAAGCGCTCGCAGTGGCGGTCGAGATCGGGGGCGACGCCTTCGAAGGCGCGTGCGCCATCGAACACCACCGACGCCATCCACGCAGCGTGGGTCATCGGGCCCATGATCTTGGGATTGCCGTGTTTCCACAGGCCTTCGAGGTAATGAAC
>JBOHKJ010000262.1:0-14824 GCA_050728975.1 Kiloniellales bacterium
GCGCGCAGCGGGATTGCCGATCGAGCGGGCCACCTTCCATATCCGCCAGCTTCACCATCGCTTCTCGGCCCGCAGCCTGACCTGGGAGGCCGAGGCCGGCGGCGCCATGGAATTGAGTCGCGAGCACGGCATCCAGAACCGCACCGCCTATCTCGCCTCGCCGGTGCGGGTGATCTACGAGGAAGGGCGGTCGCTGCGCCTGCGGCTGGAGGACCCGGACTGCCCCCGCGACTATCCGGTGGTAGGCGAGCTGATCGAGCGCGACTATCGCGACTACGCGATCTTCCCCCTCGCCTTCACCGGAAACAAGCGCAACGCCGCCAGCATCGCCACCAAGCGGCACGGCGGATTCAGCGATCTCGATCTGGCGATTTTCGAATCGGTCCTGCCGACCGTGTCATTGGTGCTGGAGCTCCACGAGACCGCACGGCTGTCGCGTCAGCTGCTCAACACCTACGTCGGTCGGCAGGCCGGCGAGCGGGTGTTGAACGGCACCGTCCAGCGCGGCATGGGCGAGCGGATCCACGCCGTGCTGTGGTACTGCGATCTGCGCGGCTTTACCGCGCTCTCGGAGAAGATGGAGCCGGAGGGGCTGGTCGCCCTGCTCGACGATTATTTCGAGCGCGTCGCCCATTCCGTCGAGCGGCGCGGGGGTGAAATTCTCAAGTTCGTCGGCGATGCCATGCTGGTGATCTTTCCCTGCCAGGCCGGCGAGGACACCTGCGCCGCCGCCGACCGCGCGCTCGACGCCGCCGAAGAGTCCCTGGCCGAACTGGCGGCCTACAACAAAGTGCGCGAGGCCGCCGGCCAGCCGGCGCTCGACTGCGGCATAGCGGTCCACGTCGGCGACGTCGTGTACGGCAATGTCGGCGCCGCGGACCGACTCGACTTCACGGTGATCGGCGCGCCGGTCAATCTCGTGGCGCGGCTCGAAGCCTTCTCCAGCCAAAGCTCGGTGCCGATCGTCGTTTCCGCGGATATCGCCCGCCAGTCGCAGCGCACTTTCCAGTCGCTCGGTCGCCATCGCTTCAAGGGCATTTCAGCGGAGCACGAGGTGTTCGGCCTCGCCCCCGCCGCAATGGCCCTGAGCGCAAGTTAAAAGGCGAACGACAGGCTAACCGCGCCGAAGCGGTCAGCATCGTCCTGGCCCTCGAACTCCTTCGATCGCAAGACGTGCGTGTAGGCCAGCCGGACGCTGTCATAGAACGACAACACCACACCGACCTGGAAGTCGCCCACGAAAAGCTTCTTGTCGACCGAGTGGCTGTCGCGGAAGGTATTGCCGTCGAGGAAGATATTACGCCCTACCACCCGCCCCTCGACGCCGGCGAAGAGATACCAGTCGAAATTTCGCCCGCTCAGGAAATAGGAGGTGCCCGGCAAGCTCGGCCGGATGCGCGGCGGGCCGAAATCCTTGGCGAGCTCTTCGCCGATTCGCAGAGTGAGGCCGCCGGCGCCGTAGGTGTAGATGTTGCCGAGCGAAACGCCGACGTGCGGTGTTGCGTCGACCTCGAGGCCGATGAGCGGAAAGGCGATGCCGCGGCGCCATTTGCGCTCGTAAGAAAGGACCAGGCCCGGCTCGTTCTCGAGCTGGTTGTCCCAGCCTTCAGCGCGGTCGACACCTATGACATCGTGCCAAAAGCTCTGGGTCTCGTCGGCGAGGGACAGCGGGCCGACCACCCCCACCTCGAGCGAAAGCGTCCCCAAGTTGTTTTCATCGTAGGACAGCAGCGAGACGCCGCCGTAGAGCCAACCGGCGTAAGGCCGATCGTCGAGAATGAGATCGCTGCGGTCGATGTCGCCCGGGGTAAACATCGTCTGCCCGAAGGTGTAGCCGACCCGGCGGCCGGCGCCCTGTTCTAGCGGCGCCACCTGGTCCCAGATACCGTCCAGCCACTGTGGCACTGCCGTTTCCGGCGACAGCAGCGAGACCTGGATGCCATTGGTGTAGTGGGCATCGGTCGCCACGACCGTGTCGTTCTCGACCTGAAGCGTGAAGATCCAGCGGTCGTCGGGCTCGTCCGGCTGGGCAAGAGACGCGCCGGTCAAGCAGCAGAGCTGGGCCACCAGCAGGAGAGCGAGAAGCAGGCCGGATCGTCGAAGCCTGAACAGAGGCATGGTGCAGGATTCCGCTTAGAACAGGCGCCGAAGTCCCTGGCGCCGCCGCTTCCCCTTGCCGGGCGCCGTCTCACCCCGTAAGTCATAGCCATGAGCGGGTCAACCGACAAAGCGGCGACGGCGGTTCAGGTGGTCGGGGGCGGTCTGGCGGGCAGCGAGGCGGCCTGGCAGCTGGCGCGTCAGGGCGTGCCGGCCGTGTTGCACGAGATGCGGCCGGTCCGCGGCACGGAAGCCCACCAAACCGGCGGTTTCGCCGAGCTGGTCTGCTCGAACTCCTTCCGCTCCGACGACTGGGAGCAGAACGCGGTCGGTCTTCTGCACGAGGAGATGCGACGCCTGGGCTCGCTGATCATGGCAGCGGGCGACACCCACAAGCTGCCGGCCGGCGGTGCGCTGGCGGTCGACAGAAATGGCTTTTCCGCCGCGGTGACGAAGCGCCTCGAGTCCGAGCCGCTGATCGAGATCCGGCGCGCGGAACTGGCCGGCCTGCCGCCCGCGGAGTGGGCGTCGGTGATCCTGGCAACCGGTCCCCTCACCTCCCCCGCGCTTGCCGAGGCGATCCGCGAGACGACCGGCAGCGCGGCGCTGGCGTTCTTCGACGCCATCGCGCCCATCGTCGAGACGGACTCGATCGACATGAGCCGCGCCTGGCTGCAGTCGCGCTACGACAAGCCGGGACCGGGCGGCGGCACCGCCGACTACATCAATTGTCCGCTCGATCGCGAACAATACGCCGCCTTCGTCGAGGCGCTGCTCGCCGGCGAAAAGACCCAGTTCAAGGAGTGGGAGAAGTCCACGCCCTACTTCGAGGGCTGCCTGCCGATCGAAGTGATGGCCGAGCGCGGTCCGGAAACACTGCGCTTCGGACCGATGAAGCCCGTGGGCCTCACCGATCCGCGCAGCGGGCGGCGCCCCCATGCGGTGGTGCAGCTGCGCCAGGACAACGCGCTCGGCACGCTCTACAACATGGTCGGCTTCCAGACCAAGCTGAAATACGGCGAGCAGCAGCGGATCTTCCGGACCATTCCCGGCCTCGAGAACGCAGTCTTCGCGCGGCTCGGCGGGCTCCATCGCAACACCTTCATCAACGCGCCGCGCCTGCTCGACGGCTCGCTGCGTCTCAAGATCATGCCGCGCATCCGCTTCGCCGGCCAGGTGACCGGCGTCGAGGGCTACGTAGAGTCCGCGGCGATCGGGCTGCTGGCAGGACGCTTCGCCGCCGCCGAATGGCACGGCCGCGCCCTGGAAGCGCCGCCGCCGACAACCGCACACGGTGCGCTGCTGGCCCACATCACCGGCGGTGCTACGGCCGAGACCTTCCAGCCGATGAACGTCAACTTCGGCCTCTTCCCCCCGCTAGAAGGGACGGCGGCCGGGCGCAAGGGCCGCCGGGAGCGCAAGCCTGCACTGGCTCGCCGCGCGCTCGCCGATCTTGCGGCCTGGCAGCAGCGCCTTGAGCGGGCCGCCTGATCAGTAGCGACCGGTGGTCGCCGCCCAGGCGAGCCGCCAGACGTTACCGGGCCGCGGCGCCTGAACCGCTGCGGCGAAGGGGTCGTGACCGGCAGTGGCGAGCGTCGAAAGATAGCGGCGGCAGAGAACGGCAGGCAGCAGGACCGGCTTTGCCGCCTTGCCCGTGTGGTGCCTCAGCACCCGGTAGTGGGCGAGATGGCGGCGCGCGGCCTCCGCAACGTGACGCGCAACGTCGCGCAACGCGTCGCTGCTTTGCAGCTCGAACAGCGGACCGGCGAGAAGGCCTGCCGACCGGCTGAGATCCGCCGGCAGGTATAGACGCCTCTGGGCGGCGTGGAACGGCACCGCGCGGAGCAGTCCGGTCAGCGCCCAGGCCAGCGCCAGCGCGCGCGCTGCCGCTCGTGCGGCTTCGTCCTTGGCGCCCAGCAGCTCCAGGGCCAGCAACGCAAGCGCGCCCGCGGTCGCTTCGGCGTAGCGCTCCAAGTCTGCAAGGTTGGCCGGCGGCTCGCCGGAGAGGTCGAGCGCGCGGGCATCGATCAGCTTCTCCAGCCGGGCAGCCGCTATCGGCGCCTGGACAAGCGCCGCGGCCAGCGCAGCGGCCACCGGCTGCTGGGGTGGCGTTCCGCCGACGATGGCCGGAAGGGCGTCGCGCCACCACTGTAGCCGAATCTCGCCGATCAACGGCTCGCTGACCGCCTCGGCGGTTCTGGCAAGCTCGACATTGAAGGCATAGAGCGCCATCAGCGCCGGCCGGCGCGCGGAAGGCGCGAAGAGACAGGCAAGATAGCGGTCGCGGTCCTGGGCTCGGACTAAATCCGCGCAATAAGTACGGTCTTGTTCGCTTGCCATCGCGGCCGGCCACCTGCGCTGGAGTCCCGGCCGCCGTGGTACCATAATGGGTGCCTGCGAGCGGAGTCGCGGCCGGTCATCCAAACCGGGCAAGAACGACGGCAACCGCTCATCTTGGTGGGGGAGTTTTCGAAATTATGGCTGCCATCCTGACAGACCTCAAGAAAACCGTCGTCAGCGGCTTCGTGCTGGCGCTCGTGCTGTTCCTGATCTACTACGCCACCCAGGGTTACGGTGGCTACGCCTTCTGGACCTTCCTGTTCCGCTGGCTGCACGTCCTCTCGGGCGTGATGTGGATAGGCTTGCTGTGGTACTTCAATTTCGTTCAGACCCCCAGCATGCCGAAGATTCCCGACGATCAAAAGCCGGCGGTCAGCAAGGTGATCGCACCGCAAGCGCTCTGGTGGTTCCGCTGGGGCGCAATGGCGACCATCGTCACCGGCCTGATTTTGGCAGCGATGAACGGCTACCTGATCGAGGCGATCTTCCTCGGTCTGACCGACGGCGTGCCGAAGCATACCGCAATCGGTATCGGCATGTGGCTGGGCGCCATCATGTGGTTCAACGTCTGGTTCATCATCTGGCCGAACCAGAAGAAGTCGCTGGGTCTGGTCCAGGCCACACCGGAAGAAAAAGCCAAGGCGGCACGCATAGGACTGCTGGCCTCGCGCACCAATACCATGCTGTCGGTGCCGATGCTGTTCGCCATGGTGTCGGCGCAGAACCTCTACTAAAGCGGATCGCTGTCCCGAGCCTGCTCGGGAGCGAAGTTAGCCGGAAGACCCGTCGTTTGCGGATAGCAAGCGGTGGGTCTTTCGCTATGCGGCTCAACGGCTATGGGCACCGGGTGATTTATTCCCGTCACGCTTCCAGAATATTGTCGCGGCCAACGGGTTCCATTTGCCGGCCCCGACACTTAGATGAATGGGAGTCGATTGCAGCCTGCGCCGGACTGCATCGGCGGTTCCAGTTTCCTTCCGACAAGGAGGCCAGCGATGACCTTTGAGCTTCCTAAGCTCCCCTACGATTTGGACGCGCTCGAGCCGCACTGCTCCAAGCGCACTCTGGAGTTCCACCACGGCAAGCACCACAAGGCCTATGTCGACAAGCTGAACAAGGCAATCGATGGCACCAAGCTGGCAGACAAGCCGCTGGCCGAGATCGTGCGCGCTACGGCGGGCGACGCCGCGCAGCAAGACGTCTTCAACAATGCCGCCCAGTCGTGGAACCACGATTTCTTCTGGAAGTCCATGGTGCCCAAGGGCGGCGGCGAGCCCGAAGGCGCATTGGCCGCGCGCATCAAGCAGGATTTCGGCTCGTACGACAAGTTCACGGCCGCCTTCGCGAAAACCGCGAAGAAGCGATTCGGCAGCGGTTGGGCTTGGCTGGTGGTGGACGCCGGAAGGTTGTCCGTGATTTCGACGCTCAACGCCGATACGCCGATCGCCCACGAGCAGGCGCCGCTCATCACGCTCGACGTGTGGGAGCACGCCTACTATCTCGACTACCAGAACAAGCGCGCCGACTTCATTCAGGCTTTCTTGAAGCACTTGGTGAATTGGCGCTTCGCCGCCGAGAACTTCGAGAAGACCGAGTTGGCGAAGAAGGCCGCCTAGAGCAAGATCGGATAGAATTGAATCGACCCGATTCCCGACTCTGCTCTAATCGTCAGGTGTAGAGCGGAGGCACGCGATCCGTTCTAGTCGACGGCGATCAGGGCGGCGGCGACCCGCTGCCCCTCCGCGGCCTGCAGGTTATAGGTGCGGGCGGCAGCACCTGTGTCCATGGACTCGATCCTGATCCCGTGAGCAGCGAGGCGGCGAGCCAAGGCTTGCGGCACTGCTGCTGTCCGGGCGCCGCAGCCGAGCAACAGTAGCTCCACCTCGAGGTCGGGCCCGAGCAGGGCGTTCAAGCTGTCTTCAGCGATCTCGGCGGCGCTGTCCGGCGCCCAGAGACTCGTCGCCAGGGGAAGGACCAGGACCGAGCCTTCGAAAAGCCGCTCGCTCACCCGGAACCGGCGCTCGCCGTAGCTTTCCACCAGCTGGCGGCCGGCCGGAATTCGCGGCGCGATGTCCATCGCTCCACGGCCCTCACGAGGCCCGCGGCGTTCCCCGACTGTCGCCGCTGCCAGCTCCTGCTTTGGTGTCCTGCTCGACCGTCATCGACGACTGACGCAGGCCGAGCCAGATCAGCAGCGGCGTTGCCACGCCGAAAGACGAATAGGTGCCCAGCACGATACCGATGATCATGGCGATCGAGAAGCCGCGGAGCACCTCGCCGCCGAAAGCGGCCAGCGCGATCAGCGCGATTAGGGTCGTGACGCTCGTCAGGAAGGTCCGCGACAGCGTGGAGTTGATCGCGTCGTTCAACAACTCCGGCAGCGGAAGCTTCTTGTACTTCCGCAAGGTCTCCCGGACCCGGTCGAAGATCACCACCGTGTCGTTCACCGAGTAGCCGGCTACCGTCAAAACGGCGGCAACCGATGTCAGGTTGAATTCGAAACCGGTCACGGCGTAGAACCCGACCGTTCCGATCACGTCGTGCAGCAGCGCAATCAGGCTGGCCACCGCAAACTGCCATTCGAATCGGAACCAGATGTAAACTGCGATTCCCAGCATCGCGAGAGCGGTGGCAAGAATCGCGTCGCGCTGCAGCTCGCTTCCGACCTTGGGTCCGACGAACTCGGTGCGGCGGTATTCCTGCACTTCGTCGCCGAGTGCGGCCTTGACCGTCTCGATGGCCTGGATCTGACCCGCTTCCTCGCCCTCCTGGCGAGACAGGCTGATCAGCACATCGGTCGGATCGCCGAACTGCTGCAGCGTCACCTCGCCGAGGTTCAGCGCGTTCAGCCGGTCGCGCAGGTCTGCCAGATCCGCCGGCGCCTTGGTCTGGATCTCGATCACGATCCCGCCGCGAAAATCGACGCCGAGATTAAGGCCTTTGATTGCAAGGGTGGCGCCCGTTCCAACCACGATGACGATCGCGAGGGCGATGAAGAACCAGCGCCAGCCGAGCAGGTTGAGATTAGGCGCGATCGGGATGTATTTAATAAGTGCCATGGGTCCGTCCCTCAGATCGACAGGGCCCGGGGCCGCCGGCCACGCAACCAGCCGATGGTGAGCACGCGTGTGACCATGATCGCGGTGAACATGGAGGTGAGGAGGCCGATAGACAAGGTGATCGCAAAACCCTTGACCGGTCCCGTGCCGAATTGAAACAGCAGGATGGCGGCGATCAGTGTCGTCAGATTGGAATCGACGATCGTGGTCAGGGCGCGCGTATAGCCGGCGTCGATGGCCGACACGACGCCTCGCCCGGCGCCGGCCTCCTCGCGGATACGCTCGAAGATCAACACGTTGGCATCGACGGCCATGCCGAGAGTGAGCGCGATGCCGGCGATGCCGGGAAGCGTCAGCGTGGCCTGCAATGCGGACAAAGCGGCCATCAGCAGCACCAGGTTGAGCAGCAGAGCCACGTTGGCGAAGAGCCCGAAGAGCCCGTAGACGGCCGCCACGAAGGCGACAATGAGAATGAGGCCCAGTACACTGGCGAACTCACCGGCCCGGATCGAATCTGCGCCGAGGCCGGGACCGATGCTGCGCTCCTCCAGGTAGGTGAGCGGCGCCGGCAGCGCGCCCGCGCGCAACAAAAGCGCCAGGTCGTTCGCCTGCTCGACCGTGAAGCTGCCGCTGATGACACCGCTTCCGCCGAGGATCGGCTCGCGAATCACCGGTGCGCTGATGACCCGGTCGTCGAGGACGATGGCGAAGAGCTTGCCGACGTTGTTGCGGGTCGTATCGGCGAACCGCTTGGCACCCACGGAATCGAAGGTGAAGCTGACCACCGGCTGCCCGTTCTGGAAGCTCGGCTGAGCGTCTACCAGGTTCTCCCCGGACACCATGACGCGCCTTTGGACCGCGATGCGGCTCGGGCCGCCCCCGGCGCTGCGGTCGTCCATCGGCAGGAACTCGACTCCGGGCGGAGCCTGGCCGGCGCTCGGATCGGCGGTCTCGTCCACCAAGTGGAATGTCATCTTGGCGGTTTGCCCGATGATCTCCTTGATGCGCTCGGGATTGTCGACGCCGGGAAGCTGGACCAGGATGCGGTCGTCGCCTTGGCGCTGGATCGAAGCCTCGCGGGTGCCGGTCGCGTCGATGCGGCGGCGCACGATCTCCAGCGACTGCTCTGTGATGTGGCGCTGCCGCTGTTGGGCCGCGAAGTCTGAATAGCCGACACGGATCGTGCCGTCATCGGCGCTTGTGACTTCCAGGTCGACGCCGATCTCGCGGACAATCCGCTGGGCCTCTTCGCGCTGCGCCGAATCCCGCAACTGGAACACCACCTGACTGCCGCGAATTCCCAGCCCGGTGTAGGCGATGCGCGCTTCGCGCAATCCTGATCTGACCTCATCGACCAGATTTTCCAGGTTTTCGCGAGCCGCAGCTTCGAGGTCGACCTCAATCAGGAGATAGGAGCCGCCCCGAAGGTCGAGGCCGAGGCTGATCTGCTGGCTCGGCACCCAGTCCGGCAGGGCTTCGGCCTGCTCGCGAGTCAGCAGGTTGGGCGCGGCGAAAGCGAAGCCCAGCAGCAGCACGACGGCCACCAGGACCAGCTGCCAGCGCGGGATGTTGACCATGAGTCGTCGATCCTACCGGGTACGCGGGAGGCACGCCGCGCGAGCCTGCGGGCTACTTCTTGCTCTTGCCGCCGAACAGGCCCATGAGGCCGGCTAGGCCAGAGGCCGGCTTCGGTTGATCGTTGGCAGGCTCGCCCGCCTTTTTTACCGGCTCGGGCTTCGACAGGATATCCTGGATCATACCGCGCACCGCGCGCACCTTGACGCCCTCGGCGATCTCCAGCTCGATGTAGCTGTCGTCGACCACCTTGGAGACGGCGCCAACCAAGCCGCCCGTCATGATGACCTTGTCGCCGCGCTTGACGGCCTGCACCATGGCGCGGTGTTCCTTGACCTTCTTCTGCTGCGGCCGGATCAACAGAAAATAGAAGACGACGAAGATCAGGACCAGCGGCAGGAGGCTAGTCACCATGTCGGTGCCGCCCGCGGCAGCTTGGGCATAGGCCGGTGAAATCAAGGTCGGATCCTTCCGCTCGCGCTTGTCGTTCTCAGGACCGGCGGACTATAGCGACCCGCCAGCGAAATGCAACGTCGCGTCGGCACCCGCCAAGGCCTTGATTCTAGCGGCGATTGACGGGTCGGGGCGGGCCCTTTAGGCTCGCCCCGCTGCGACCCCGAAGGACCCTCCCCGCACCATGAGCAAGCCGCCGAGCTATAGCCTGAAGCCGGTCTTGGAACGGGTTGCACGCGCGCTCGAGCGCCTGGCGCCGGTTGCCGACGAGCCCAGCGACCTGAACGCCGCCGAGGCCTTCGTCTGGCTGGCCGAAACCGAGACCCTGGAACCGGTCCATCAGGTCAATCGGGTTGCCTTGCCGCTCCTCAAGGGAATAGACCGCCAGGCCGATATCCTGCTCGACAACACCCGTCGCTTCGCCCAGGGGCTGCCAGCCAACAATGCGCTGCTATGGGGCGCGCGCGGCATGGGCAAGTCCTCGCTCGTCAAGGCGGCGCATGCCGCGGTCAACGAAGAGGCCGTCGCGAAGAGCAAGAAGGGACCGCCTCCCCTGGTCTTGATCGAGCTGCACCGCGAGGACATCGTTTCGCTGCCAAAGTTGCTGGCGCGTTTGCGCGACGCCAAGCGGCGCTGCCTGCTGTTCTGCGACGACCTTTCCTTCGACCAGGACGACACCAGCTACAAATCGCTGAAAGCGGTGCTGGAGGGGGGCATCGAAGGTCGGCCCGACAACGTCTTGTTCTATGCGACCTCGAACCGGCGTCACCTTATGCCGCGCGACATGATCGAGAACGAGCGCTCGACCGCGATCCACGCCTCCGAGGCGGTCGAGGAAAAGGTGTCGCTGTCCGACCGATTCGGCCTCTGGCTCGGCTTCCACAACTGCGACCAGGAAATATACTTCGCCATGGTCGAAGGCTACTGCCGGCACTATCAAGTAGACTATCCGGCCGAGAAGCTGCGTGCCGAGGCCATCGAATGGTCGATGACACGCGGCAGCCGCTCGGGCCGCGTCGCCTGGCAATTCATTCAGGATCTCGCCGGACGGCTCGGCAAGCCGCTGAGCTGAAGCCGTCAACGTGTGGCGCGCTGGGTGCCGAGCAGCGTTGAAGGATCGAGCGCGCGGGAGCCTTTTCTGATCTCGAAATGGAGCTGCGGCGAGGATACGTTGCCGCTGCTTCCTACATAGGCGATGGTCTCGCCGCGCTGCACGATCTGGCCGCGCCGCACCAACAGCCTGTCGTTGTGCGCATAGGCGGTGATCCAGCCGCCAGCGTGTTTCAGCAAGATCAGGTTCCCGAAGCCGCGGAGCTCGTTGCCAACGTAAGCGACGACGCCGTTCTCCGCTGCTTGGACCGGATCGCCCCGGTTGGCGGCGATATTGATACCGTCGTTGTGCAGTCCGCCGTCCTTCGAGCCGTAGCTGGAGATCACCTTGCCGGCGACCGGCCAGTGAAAGCGACTCTGGCTACGCGGTGGCGGTTGCGGCACCGGGCCCGGCAGTGCGCGCGGGATGGCGGCGAGCTGGGTCCCAGCCGACGGCTTCGACGTAGGTGTAGCAGGAGGCGCGGTGACAGCCGGGCCGGGCGACACGACGGCGATTGCCGCGGCCGGTGCCTCGGAGCCCGAGATCGCCGGCAGGAGCATCGTGTCGCCGGCGGCGATGGTGTACGGCGGCCGCACGTCGTTGAGCCGCACCAACTCGCGCAGGTCGACATTGTAGAGCCGCGAGAGGCCATAGATGGTTTCGCCCGCGACGACGCGATGCAGGCGCGGGCTGGGCACGATCAGGCGCTGGTCGAGTTTCAGCCGATAGGGCGGTGCAAGGCCGTTGGCGTCGATCAGCGAGCGGATCGGCAGGCCGAGGCGCCGCGCGATGCCGTATACCGTGTCGCCGCGCTTCACGTGGTATGCGCTGGATCGAAGCGGCTTGCGCGGCGGCGGCGCAACGGGCCGCGCGACCGAGGACGGCGCCACATACGGAGAAGCCACGGCAGACGTGCGCGCGACGGCAGAGACGAAGTGCGGCTTCGGCAACGGCGGCGGTATCAATCCGGCGATCCCGGAAGCGGCGGCGGGATAGGTCGCCGCAGATAGCGGCATGACCGGAGGTTGCGGCTTGGCGATCGGCACCGGTGGCGGATCGGACGGCGTGACGGCGGGCACCCTGCTGCGAACGCTGCAGGCTGCCAACGTCAGGGCCACCGCCAATAGCAACACCGGCAGCGTGGCCCCCAAATGCGCGCCGATCTGGGCGACCGCTCGGTTCATTGCGCTCCGCTCCACGGTCGCCGAATCGTTGCGACCGGCGGCTCCGTCATCCAGCCTTCATGCCAGAGAGGAGCGAATCGGTCCAGGGCGGGCGCTGGCGATGGCCGGCGCCTGTTGCGCTCCTGCTACACCGACCAGAGGCACGAACTTGACCGCGCCGAGGCTGTCGATCCGATCGTTCGTGGGATTTCCGTCGGCAGCCCTTGTTATTCTTAGCAACTCCTGCCGCCCGCCGCTGCGGCCGACCGGAACGATCAGGATGCCACCGGGTGTCAACTGGGCTATCAAGGGTTGTGGCAAATCCGTGGCCGCCGCCGTGGCGACGATGCGCTGGAAGGGCGCTTGTGCCGGCCAGCCCTCGCTGCCGTCGCCGAGCCGCGTGGTGATGTTGTGCAGTCGCAACGCGCGAAAGCGCTGCTCCGCGCCGTCGAGAAGCTCGCCGATCCGCTCGATCGTATAGACGCGCCGGCAAAGACGCGACAGCACCGCAGTCTGATAGCCGGAGCCGGTGCCGATCTCGAGCACCTTCATGCGACGGTCGGCGCGCAGCGCGGCGGTCATGGTTGCGACCACGCTCGGTGCGCTCAGGGTTTGCCCTCGAGCGAGCGGCAGAGCGCGATCCTCGTAAGCCTGATCGTGAAACAAAGGCGGCACGAAGGTCTCGCGAGGGATGCGCTCGATCGCGGAGAGCACCGCCGTGTCGCCGATGCCGGCGCGGCGCAGCTGCATGACGAGGCGGATCTTGCGTGCGGCAAGCGTCATTTGAAGACCCCAGTCAGGGCCTTCAGCGCCGCGCGCTGGGTCAGATCCTGGTGCAGCGGCGTTACCGCCACCGCACCCTCAAAGACCGCGGTGAGGTCGCTGTCGCGCTCCGAGCTTTCGTCGCTCATGAAGCTGCCGATCCAGAGGAAGGAGCGGCCGGCCGGATCGACGATATCACTGACCGCGATTCCGGTGTCGCGCCGGCCCTGGCGGCAGACGCGGATCCCGGCAACCTCGTTCGGGGCGCGGTCTGGAATGTTGACGTTGATCAAAAGATCGCGGGTCCAGTCGAGCCGCGTCAGGCGCCTCAGCAGCCCAGGCAGCACGGCCTTGGGGGTCGCCGCCCGCAGCCTGCCGTCGGGGCCGGTACTTTGGGAAACCGCCACCGCGCGCAAACCCAGCATCGCGGCTTCCATCGCTGCAGCGACGGTACCGGAATAGACCACGTCCTCGCCCAGATTGAGGCCGTGGTTGATGCCCGAAAGCACTAGGTCCGGCCGACGGTCGGCGAGGATCTTGTGGTACGCCGCGAGCACGCAGTCGGTCGGCGTGCCGTTGACCGAGAAGCGGCGCGGACCGAGACGCCGGACATGGAGCGGCCGGCGCAGCGACATCGAGTGGCTCATCGCCGATTGCTCGCTTTCCGGCGCCACGATCCAGACATCGGAAGAGAGCGTCCTGGCGATCGCCGCCAGGATCTTCATTCCGTTGGCGTGAATGCCGTCGTCGTTGGTGACCAGGATGCGGGCCTTGCCGAGCGGCGGCAGCTTAGTCATGCGCGGCAATCGCCTTCAGGCCGCCCAGGTAGGGCTGCAGCGCCTCCGGAATCGCGATCGATCCGTCGGCCCACTGGTAGTTCTCCATCACCGCGATCAGCGCGCGACCGACGGCAACGCCGGAGCCGTTCAGGGTATGGACGAAGCGCGTCCCCTTCCCTTCCGTCGGACGGAAGCGCGCCTTCATGCGCCGAGCCTGAAAGTCGCCGCAGTTGGAGCAGCTGGAAATCTCGCGATAGGCGTTCTGCCCGGGTAGCCAGACCTCGATATCGTGAGTCTTGCGCGCGGCGAAGCCCATGTCGCCGGTCGAGAGCAGCATGATACGGTACGGCAGTCCGAGGCGCTTCAACACTTCCTCGGCGCAGCCGGTCATGCGCTCCAGCTCCTCGTCGGACCGGTCCGGGTGAACGATCGAGACCAGCTCGACCTTCTCGAACTGATGCTGCCGCAGCATTCCGCGGGTGTCCTTGCCGGCGGCACCGGCCTCGGACCGGAAACAGGGTGTGAGCGCTGTGACACGCAACGGCAGCGCCCCCTCGTCGAGGAGCTGTCCGGCCACGAGATTGGTCAGCGGAACCTCGGCGGTCGGAATCAGCCAATAGCCTTCGGCGGTCTTGAACTGGTCGCTCGCGAATTTCGGCAGCTGCCCGGTGCCGTAGAGAACGGTGTCGCGCACCAGGTAGGGCGGCGCGATCTCGCCGTAGCCATGGCGCTCGGTGTGAAGGTCGATCATGAATTGAGCGAGCGCCCGATGGAGGCGCGCAACGGCTCCTTTCATGACAACGAAACGGGAGCCGGAGAGCCTGGCCGCGGTCTCGAAGTCGAGCAGCTTCAGCGCCTCGCCGAGCGCATAGTGTTCCTTAGGCTTGAATCCGAGCGTCGGCTTCTCGCCGACTTCGCGCAGGAGGGTGTTCGAGTTCTCGTCCTTGCCGTCGGGAACCTCGGCAGCCGGCGGATTGGGTAAGCCGCTCAGGAACTCGTCGAGGGCAAGGCCGAGATCCCGCAGCTTGTCCTCGCTGGCGCTCATTTGATCCTTGATGCGCGCCACCTCGGCCATCTGCGCCTCGGCGCGCTCGCCCTTCTTCTTCAGCTCGCCGACCTGACGCGAGATATCGTTGCGCTTGGTTTGCAACTCCTGCAACGCGCTCTGCAGGCGCCGATGCTCGGCGTCGAGCTCCAGGATCTTGGGCGAGGCGGCCGACAGTCCACGACGCGCGAGGCTGCGGTCGAATTCCTCCGGCTGCTCCCGGATCCACTTCAAGTCCAACATGCCTGACTTGCCCTGCTGGCGACGCAGGTCCCGGCCCGCGCCGATAATTCGGCTTCGCCTTATAAGGCGAAGCGGCGGCGGCGTCCACGCTCTCGCGAGGCCGCGATCCGCTCTAGCAGGTTGCTGAAAAAGTCCTCGCGATAGTTTTTTGGTCGTGATTCTCTGGTTCAGGGGATTTGCGGACCAGGAGGCCTTGATGCGGGGCGAGGATCGCGAGA
>JBOHKJ010000263.1:0-12361 GCA_050728975.1 Kiloniellales bacterium
CCGGAATCTCTTCGACCGCTATCAGCGGTCGGACCTCTTTGCCCTCGAACAGTGTCACGAAGCGTCCGCCCCTTGCCTCGTGCAGAGATGCGCCGAGACCCCCGGCGGCGACATGGGCGGCAAAGACCGGATTCTCGGGATCGAGCGCTACGTAGCACAGGCGCTCGGCAGCGCTGCGCGTTGCCATCGCGACGCAACGCGGATCCTCGGCGTTAAGGACAGCGGTGCCGCTTGCGGTCTCGATGACCAGCCCCTTGACGGCTGCCATCTCGTCGAGCGTTGCGATGTCATCCAGGCCCAGGTGATCTTCGGTTACGTTCAGCACCGCGCCGACGGTGGCTCGGTCGTACCCGAGGCCGCGCTTTGCAATGCCGCCACGCGCCGTCTCGAGCACCGCGACCTCCACCTCGCGCGCGCTCAAAACCATGAGATGACCGCGGTAGCCGGCCAGGTCCTCGTCGGCAATCCAGTGACCGTCGAGCCTGACGCCGCTGGTCGAGGCCAGACCCACGCGGCGTCCCGCGCGGGCGAAGATGCGCTCCACCATCAGGGCGGTGGTGGTCTTGCCGTTGGTTCCGGTGATCGCGGCCAGCGGGATGCGGCCGTTGTCCCCCGGCCGAAACAGCGTTTCCAGGATTGGAGAAACCACGTCCTGCTCAGGATTGGCGAGCCAATGGGGCCGCAGGCCGGGCGAGCGGTTGATCTCGAGGATCGCGCCGCCGACCTCTCGATAGGATCGGGTTATGTCCGGAGTGAGGAAGTCGATCCCGGCGACATCGAGCCCGACCGCCTGTGCGGCCCGCTCGGCCATCGCGCGGTTGTCCTGGTGGGTGATTTCAGTCACGTCGATCGCGGTCCCGCCGGTGGAGATGTTGGCAGTGCGTCGCAGTGCGACCCACTGGCCCTCTTCGGGAACGCTCTCGGGAGTCAAGCCGGCTGCCGCCAGGACCCGCCCGGCCTCGGGGTTCATATCTATGAAGGTCATCAGCTTTTGAAAGCGCAGCCCGCGTCGCGGGTCGCGATTGGCGATCTCGACCAGCTCGGCAACGCTGTGCCTGCCGTCGCCTGTGACACCTCCGGGCACGCGTTGCGCGCCGGCCAGGAACCGCCCGGCGACCACCAGCAGCCGGTGATCCTTGCCGAATACGAAGCCTTCGATCATGACCAGCTTGTGAAAGCGCTGCGCCTCC
Organism: Kiloniellales bacterium; assembly: GCA_050728975.1. Classification (GTDB taxonomy): domain Bacteria; phylum Pseudomonadota; class Alphaproteobacteria; order Kiloniellales; family JBOHKJ01; genus JBOHKJ01. The sequence continues at coordinate 1,191 of JBOHKJ010000263.1, forward strand.
TGGACGGCGCGCAGCAATGCCTCTTCGGTTTCGATACCGACCGTGACGCCCTTGCCCTGTCCGCCGCCCCTGGGCTTTACCACCAGCGGATAGCCGATCTGGCGTGCGGCAGCCAAAGCCTGTTGCGGATTGTCCACGATGGCATGGCGCGCGACCGGAAGACCCAAGCGGGAGAGGAGTCGGTTGTTGAGGCTCTTGTCGCCGGTAATGGCGGAGGCGATTGCGGTGCAGTTGCTGGTGACTGTCTCCATCATGTGCGCTTGCCGGCAGCCGTGGCCGAGTTGGACCTTGCGCGAGGCCGGATCGACCCTGCGCCAGGGAATGCCGCGCCGCTCTGCCGCGCGGACCATCGCCCGGGTCGTTTGGTCCAGGACCACATTGGGTGCGGCCGCGCGAAAGCGCCGGATCAGCTCCTGAGGATCGAAATCGCTGCGCGGCGTGCCGGGGAGCAGTCGGCTCTTCAGCGCGGCCTCGAGCATCAGCCTTGCCGCCAAGCGCCCCGCCGGGACCGCAGCGCGCGCGTCTTCCTGTTCGTAGACAAGGTCATAGAGGAGGAGGCGATCGCCACTCAAGCGGCGAGCCTGCGCGAAGCGCACTTCGGGGCCGGCCTCGCGCTGCAATTGGAGCGCAATGACAGCCGTCGCCAGCGCGAGGCGCAGCGCCGGATCGCCGGCGACCTCGGGTTGGGCGCGCTCGGCGGCTCGCCAAGGCTCTGCGATGGCCGGCAGAAGCGCCAGCAGCGAGTCGAAGCAACCGTTCCAAGCCTCGCCGCTGTCGCTCGGCGGACTCTCGAAATCGAGGCGCATGCGAACGAGCGGCAGTTTTGCCCAGCGATTGGGGCCGTCGTAGATCGCTACCTGTTCGACGCGCATGGCGCGGGCCGCCAATCCTTCTTCGCCGACTCCAGACCGCTCTCGATAGGTTACACCGAAGCTCGCCCTGTTGCCGGTTGGCTCGTTGTTCTCGCGCCCAGGGAAACCGGCTAGGGTCCGGGGCTAAAACCGCCAATGAGGACAAGGAGGCGCAAGGGAACGGATATGCCGCAGCAACGCGATCTCAAGGCGGAACTCAAGGCCGGTCAGGCGGCCTTCGGCTGCTGGCTCGGGCTCAACAGCGGGGCGGTCGCGGAGATCGTGGCCGGGGCGGGCTACGACTTCGTGCTGATCGATCTCGAGCATGGGCCGGGCGATCCGCAGGAGGCCTTGACGATCATGCAGGCCATTTCGGCCCATCCCTGTGTGCCTCTTGTGCGGGTGCCCGCCAATGAGCCGCTGTGGATCAAGAGGACGCTCGACCTGGGCGCGGCCGGCATCATGGTGCCCAGCGTAGAAACAGCGACTCAGGCCGCGCAGGTTGCCGACGCGGCGCGCTATCCGCCGCTCGGCCGGCGCGGCATGGCGCCGACCGTCATTCGCGCCTCCGGCTATGGCGTCCGCTGGCGGGAATATGCGGCGGGCTTCAACGAGCGCTTGCTGGTGATCTGTCAGGTAGAAACCGCGCAGGCTGTGGAGAACGCCGCTGCCATTGCCGCGGTCGAAGGCGTGGATCTGTTGTTCGTCGGTCCCTTCGACCTGTCCGGCGATCTTGGCTATCCGGCCCAGCCCGATCATCCGGACGTGCGAAAGGCGATCGCCAAGGTCGAAGAGGTCGCGAAGGCCGCCGGCAAGCTGTTGGGAACTATTCCCACGGCCGAACGCGACGTGGCCGCTCTCCTGGCGGCCGGGCATCTTTTCCTGCCATGCGAGTCCGACGTCGGCCTGCTGCGCGACGCGGCGGCCCAGCGGTGCGGCCGCTTGGCGGCAGCGGCCAAGAGCCGCTGAAGCCGGCACTCGAAGGCCAGCAGATGGGCGTCAGCAGCGAAGCCTACAGCGCCGCCCTGCTCACGACGGCCGAGATGGCAGCAGCGGACGAGGCCGCGGTCGCCGGCGGCGTTCCCAGTCTGGCCCTGATGGAGAATGCTGGCCGGGCCGTGGCGGACGCCATTCATGCCCGTTGGCGCCAGCTGCCGGTGCTGGTGCTGGCCGGGCCCGGCAACAACGGCGGCGACGGTCTCGTGGTGGCCCGCTTGCTCCGGGAGGCCGGCTGGCCGGTCCGCGTGGTCCTGTTCGGCGCGGTCGAGCGCCTGCCGGCCGATGCCCGGGTGCAGCTTGATCGCTGGGGCACCGCGGTCAAGACGCCCCCCGCCGACCCCGGCGGGCTGCTGGGCGAGAGCGCGCTGATCGTCGATGCGCTGTTCGGCGCCGGGCTCAGCCGGCCGCTCGAGCGCGGAATATCGGCAGTGATCTCGACTGTGCTCGCCAGCGGCTTGCCGGCGGTGGCGGTGGACCTGCCGAGCGGGCTCTCCGGCGACCGCGGAGAAGCTCTGGGCGGGGCTGTCATGAAAGCTGCGCTGACGGTGACCTTTTTTCGCAAGAAGCCAGGCCATCTCCTTTTGCCAGGTCGATTATTTTGTGGAGAGCTGGTGGTTGCGGATATCGGAATTCCAGACGCGGTGCTAGGGTCGCTGGCGCCGCGCGCTTTCGAGAACGGCCCGGCGCTATGGCGCCATTTGCTGCCAGTACGGACGCTCGACCGACACAAGTACGACTACGGTCACGTACTGCTGCGTGGCGGTGCAACCATGACCGGTGCCGCCCGGCTTGCGGCGCGCGCGGCGCTGCGGGTGGGTGCCGGCCTGGTGACCATAGCCGGCGCCGGCCTGGCGCTCCCGAGCTACGCCCTGGCCGGCCCTAGTGTGATCACGGAAAAATGCGACGATGCAAAAGCTTATGCGTCGCTCTTGGAGGATCGCCGGAAGAACGCCCTGGTGCTCGGCCCAGGCAACGGTGTCGACCGCACGACCCGCGCCTGCATCAAGGCGGCGCTGGCGAGCGGACGGCCGACGGTGTTGGATGCCGACGCGCTTACCGTACTGGCCGGAGCGCCACGGCTGCTTGGCGCCTTCACGGGACCGGTGGTCCTGACACCCCATGAGGGGGAGTTCCGGCGACTGTTCCCGGACCTCGAGGGCGACAAGCTGGCGCGGGCCAGGGCGGCAGCGAGCAGGACCCGGGCGGTGATCCTTCTGAAGGGCGCCGACAGCGCGATCGCGGCCCCCGACGGCCTTGCCGCCATCAACGCCAACGCCCCAGCCGACCTCGCGACCGCCGGCACAGGCGACGTTCTGGCAGGGCTGGTGGGGGGCCTGCTGGCCCAGGGAATGGCACCGTTCGAAGCGGCGGCAACGGCGGTCTGGCTCCAGGGCGAGGCTGCCCGGGCGGTCGGCCGCGGCCTGATTGCCGAGGATCTTCCAGAGGCTCTACCGGGCGTCTTGGCGCGGCTCGCCTAGGGCAAAGCTTCAGGCGGTCCCCGGCCGCCAACAAGTTGTGGATATTTACGAAAATTGCCGTTGATTAACGGGAGCTTAATCGCTCGTTGCTAGACTTGGCGGCAGTAACGAGCGACGGCCACGGCCAGGACGGGCGTGGAAATTAGAAAGCGCAGGAAGGAATTAAACCAATGCGTTCGCGAATTTTCGGGCAGCTCTTCAAGCCCGCCAAGAACCAGGATGACGTGAAGGTCGGCTCGGTCTACCGCAAGGTCTGTCCGGGCAATGTAGTGGAGACTGCGAAGGTGATCGGGGTCCGCCAGGACTCGCTGGGAATTCCCCACGTGCATTACAGCCTCGTTATCGAGCGCTCGCAGATCGAGAGCTTGGAGGAAACCCGCACTCTGGGCCTGACCAGCTTCACCGAGCAATTCTGCAGCGCGTTGATGCCGGCCTGAAGTCCCGGCCCTTGCGCCAGGGAGCAACCTGGCGCCGTCGAGCAGTCGAAGACAGCCAAGCGCTGCCGCAAAGGTCGCGCCCAGATTTCCGGGCGGCGGCCTTTTTTGCTATAGGGGGCTGGCCCGACAGTTCCATGCGAGGTGCGGCTTCATGGCCCAGGCCCCAAAACTTCCACCCAAAGCGGGCACGTCCGCTGCGATGACTATCCTGCCAGTCGGCGAGCGGCGCCTGGCCGAGCTGAAAGCCCTGGAGCGAAAGATCCTCTGGCTCTCCGCCTGGACGATTCACAACGCCAACCATCTGCGGCCCGGTGACGACGGCCTCAAGGTCGGCGGCCATCAGGCCTCCTCGGCCTCGATGGTGACCCTCATGACCGCGCTCTATTTCGCGGTCCTGCGGCCCTTCGACCGGATCGCGGTCAAGCCCCACGCCAGCCCGGTGTTCCATGCCATCCAGTATCTGCTGGGCAATCAGACCCGCGCCCAGCTGGAGAGTTTTCGCGCCTTCGGCGGCGCGCAGTCCTATCCCTCGCGCACCAAGGACGACGACGACGTCGATATCTCGACCGGCTCGGTGGGGCTGGGGGTTGCAATGACCACCTTCGCCAGCCTGGCTCAGGACTACGTGCGGCTCAAAGGGCTGGCGCCGGCCGAGGTTCCGGAGGGGCGGCTGGTGGCGCTGGTGGGCGACGCCGAGCTCGACGAGGGCAACGTCTATGAGGCGTTGCTGGAAGGCTGGAAGCACGACGTGCGGAATGTCTGGTGGGTGATCGACTACAATCGCCAGAGCCTCGACGCCGTGGTCACCGATCGGCTGTTCGGCCGCATCGATCAGCTCTTCGCGAACATGGGCTGGGAGGTGGTGACCCTCAAATACGGCAAGCGCCTCCAGGCCGCCTTCGCCAAGCCGGGCGGCGAAGCGCTGCGCCGCTGGATCGACGACTGCCCCAACTCGCTCTATTCGGCGCTGGTCTTCAAGGGTGGAGCCGCCTGGCGCCAGCATCTGTTGCGCGACCTCGGCGAGGAGCCGGGGATGAAGGCTCTGCTGGCTTCCTACGACGATCCGGCGCTCGCCGCGTTGATGACCAATCTGGCGGGCCACGACCTGGAGAGCGTGCTGGACGCCTTCGAGGCCGCCACCAGCGACAAGCCGACCTGTTTCATCGCCTATACCATCAAAGGTTTTGGCCTGCCCTTTGCCGGCCACAAGGACAATCACGCCGGACTGATGAATCCGGAGCAGATGTCGAGCTTCCAGAAGATGAACGGCATTGCGCCGGGCGAGGAATGGGAGCCTTTCGCCGGACTCGAGCTGCCGGCGAAGGAGCTGCGCACGTTCCTCGAGACCGTGCCCTTTAACGCTCGCGGCCCGCGGCGCCTCAGCGCGCCCAAGGTCGAGCTGCCGCCGGCCTTGCCGCAGCCGGAGGGCGAGCGGATGTCGACACAGGAGGGCTTCGGCCGGATTTTGGCCGATCTGGCGCGCGACGGCGGGGCGCTCGCCGAGCGCATCGTGACAGCCTCGCCGGACGTGACCGTGTCGACGAACCTCGGCGGTTGGGTCAACCGACGCGGCGTCTTCGACCGTCATCCGCGCGCCGACGTGTTTCGCGACGAGAAGGTGGTCTCGGCCCAACGCTGGGCGATGGCGCCGGAAGGCCAGCACATCGAGCTCGGAATTGCCGAGAACAATCTCTTTCTCCTGCTGGCGGCGCTCGGCCTCTCGCACGAGCTGTTCGGGGCGCGGCTGCTGCCGATCGGGACGCTCTATGACCCCTTCATCCAGCGCGGCCTCGATGCACTCAACTACGCCTGCTACCAGGACGCCCGCTTCATCGTGGTGGCGACACCGAGCGGCATCACGCTGGCACCCGAGGGCGGCGCCCACCAGTCGATCGGCACGCCGCTGATCGGCATGGCCCAAGATGGGCTTGCGGCATTCGAGCCGGCCTTCGTCGACGAGCTCACGGCGATTCTCGGCTGGGCCTTCGACTATCTGCAGCGCGACGGTAGCGGCAGCTCGGCGGTCGACTGGCTGCGAGATGTGAAAGGCGGCTCGGTCTATCTCCGGCTCTCGACGCGGCCATTGAGCCAGCTACGCCGCACGCTCGACCGGAGCCTCGGCGACGCAGCGATCCGTGGCGGCTATTGGCTGAGGCCCCCGGCCGAAGGTGCCGAGCTGGCGGTCGTCTATAGCGGGGCGGTGGCGCCGGAAGCGATCGCCGCCCACGAGGCGCTGCTGGAGGACCTGCCGGGCGCCGGACTTCTGGCGGTGACCTCGGCGGACCGCCTCAACGCCGAATGGCACGCCGCCGAGCGGGCTCGACAGGACCCCAAGCGGCCCCATGGCGACCCCGAGCCCCTGTCCCATATCGAGCGGCTGCTGCTGCCGCTCGCCCGCGACGCCGCCCTGGTGACGGTCCTGGACGGCCATCCGACCACGCTGTCCTGGCTGGGGGCGGTTCGTGGCCACCGGGTCCAGGCGCTCGGGGTCGAGCATTTCGGGCAGTCGGGAAACCTGGGGTCGCTCTACGAGCGTTACCGGATCGGGGACGAGGCGATCCTGGAGGCCGCGGCGGCCGCCTGTCTGGCCCGCGCAAGGGGCTGACGACGGACGGCCGGGCGGGCCGCCACTTTCTGTTGCGTCCCCGAGTGCTATGTTATACACGGGCGCGCCGCCACTTTGGCGGGCGTGGCGGAATTGGTAGACGCGCTGGTTTTAGGTACCAGTGGAGCAATCCGTGGGGGTTCGAATCCCTCCGCCCGCACCAGGCAAGGCCTTGTCCGGGGTGTCGGGGACGGGCCGGGTTCCGCCCCTTCCAAGACCCGCCATCAGAACAGCAACGGGCTCGGGGGCGCCGGGCGCAAGCGAAGTCAGCTACCAGGGATCAGAGTCGGAATGCAGGTTACCGAAACACACGCCGAAGGCTTGAAGCGAGAGTATCGGATCGTCCTGTCCGCCAAGGACATCGGCGAAAAGCTCGACGACCGCTTGCAGCAGCTGAGCGCCAACGTGCGCTTGCCGGGGTTCAGGCCCGGCAAGGTGCCGGTCAAGCTAATCAAGCAGCGCTACGGCCCGTCGGTCATGGGCGAGGTGCTGGAAAACGCGGTGCGCGACAGCTCCACCCAGGCGCTGAACGAGCGCGGTCTGCGGCCGGCGATGCAGCCGAAGATCGAGATCAAGTCGTTCGACGAGGGCAAGGACCTCGAATATACCATGGAGTTCGAGCTCTTGCCCGAGGTCGCGCCGATGGACTTCAAGGGGCTGGAGCTGGAGCGGATCAAGGTCGACGTGCCCGACAGCGAGGTCGAGGAAGCGGTGACGCGTCTCGCCAGCGTCAAGAAGACCACCAAGCCGCTGGAGAGTCCGCGCCCGGCCGCCAAGGGCGATGTGCTGGTGATCGACTTCAAGGGCTCGGTCGGCGGCGAGACGCTGCCCGGCATGGAAGGCGAGGGCCACCATCTGGAGCTCGGCTCCAATCGCTTCGTTGCCAGCTTCGAGGATCAGTTGGTCGGGATATCCGCGGGCGAGGCCCGCACCGTCGCAGTCACCTTTCCCGAGAGCTACGTGAACGATAAGCTGGCCGGCCGCGAAGCGGTTTTCGAGGTTGCGGTCAAGGAGGTGCTGGAAGGCGCCCCGATGGCGATCGACGACGAGCTCGCGAAGGCGGTGGGCGAGCCCGACCTCGGCACCCTGCGTGACAAGCTGCGCCAGCAGATTGGCCAGGAGTACGAGCAGGTGACCCGGGTCCGCCTCAAGCGCCAGCTCCTTGACAAGCTGGCCGACGGACACGATTTCGAGGTGCCGACGGCGATGGTGGATGCCGAGTTCGAGGCGATCTGGAAGCAGGTCGACGACGATCGCAAGAACGGCAGCCTCGATCCCGAGGACCGCGAGAAGAGCGAGGAACAGCTGCGCGAGGACTACCGGGACATTGCCGAGCGGCGGGTCCGGCTCGGGCTGCTGCTGTCCGAGGTCGGGCGGATCAACGCCATCGAGGTCACCCAGGAAGAGGTCCACCGCGCCCTGCTGCGCGAGGCTCAGCGCTATCCCGGCCGCGAGCGCGAAGTGATCGAGTTCTTCCAGAAGACGCCGGAGGCTCTGGCCAACCTGCGGGCGCCGATCTTCGAAGACAAGGTGATCGATTTCATCGTCGATCTCGCCAAGGTCAACGAGCGCAAGGTCACGCCGGAGTCCCTGCGAAACGAGGTGGACGAGGAAAGCGCGCCGGCTGGTGCCAAGCCCAAGAAGGCGAGCAAGCCCACGGGCGGGAAGAAGGCGGCGAAAGACAAGGCTTAATCTCCGCCCCGAGCCTGCGGCGGCAAGAATGAAACCGAGGATTGGCGATGAGAGACCCGGCGGACGTCTACATGAACACCCTGGTGCCGATGGTGGTCGAGCAGACCAACCGCGGCGAGCGGGCCTACGATATCTACTCCCGGCTCCTGAAGGAGCGGATCATCTTCGTCACCGGGACGATCTTCGACGGTATGGCGAGCCTGGTCTGCGCCCAGCTGCTGTATCTCGAATCCGAGAACCCCAAGAAGGATATCGCCTTCTATATCAACTCGCCGGGCGGCGTGGTGAGCGCGGGACTGGCGATGTACGACACCATGCAATACGTCCGCCCCGACGTTTCGACGGTCTGCATCGGCCAGGCGGCCTCGGCCGGCTCGCTGCTCCTGATGGCCGGCACCAAGGGCAAGCGCTATGCCCTTCCCAATGCCAAGATCATGGTCCATCAGCCCTCCGGCGGTTACCAAGGACAGGCGAGCGACATCGAGATCCACGCGCGGGAGATCATCCGTACCAGGGCGGCTCTCAACGAGCTCTATGCCCGCCATTGCGGCCAGCCGGTGAGCGCCATCGAGGATGCCATGGAGCGCGACAAGTTCCTGTCAGCCGAGGAAGCCAAGGCTTTCGGCCTGATCGACCAGGTGGTCGAGCAGCACCCCGACGCTCTGGCGCCCGGCAAGGACGGGGCGAGCGATAAGGACCAGTAGGCGGTTCCGGGCCCCGGAAAGGGGTTTCCGGGGCGTTAAGGAAAAATTGAAGCGGGTTACCTACGCTTCTGCATTGGGCGGATCGAATCCAGGTCCGCCGCCGCCAGGGCCGGCCCGGAGGCCCTTGTGCGGCGGGGATTTAGGCGTTGTGCCCATAAGCTACGTCTGTCTAACATAATCCTTAAGGCACCGGGATTCGAAGACGGGTGAGCATGAGCAAGTCGAGCGGGTCCGACTCCAAGAACACCCTCTACTGTTCGTTCTGCGGCAAGAGTCAGCACGAAGTGCGCAAGCTCATTGCCGGTCCCACCGTCTTTATCTGCGACGAGTGCGTCGAGCTCTGCATGGATATCATCCGTGAGGAGCACAAGACGACGCTGGTCAAGTCGCGTGACGGGGTGCCGACGCCGCACGATATCTGCAGCGTTCTGGACGACTACGTGATCGGGCAGAAGCATGCCAAGCGAGTGCTGTCGGTCGCTGTCCACAATCACTACAAGCGGCTGGCGCACGGAGCCAAGAGTTCGGACGTCGAGCTTGCCAAGTCGAACATCCTGCTGGTCGGTCCGACCGGGTGCGGCAAGACGCTGCTTGCCCAGACCCTGGCGCGTATTCTCGACGTGCCCTTCACCATGGCGGACGCCACCACGCTGACCGAAGCGGGCTATGTCGGCGAGGACGTCGAGAACATCATCCTCAAGCTGCTGCAATCTGCCGACTACAATGTCGAACGGGCGCAGCGCGGCATCGTCTACATCGACGAGGTCGACAAGATCAGCCGCAAATCGGACAACCCCTCTATCACCCGCGACGTTTCCGGCGAGGGCGTACAGCAGGCGCTGCTGAAAATCATGGAGGGCACCATCGCCTCGGTGCCGCCGCAGGGTGGCCGCAAGCATCCGCAGCAGGAGTTCCTGCAGGTCGATACGACCAATATTCTGTTTATCTGCGGCGGCGCCTTCGCTGGTTTGGAGAAGATCATCGCCAACCGTCATCAGGGCTCGGCGATCGGTTTCGGCGCCGCGGTGCGCGGCCCCGACGAGCGCGGCACCGGCCAGATCCTGAAGGACGTCGAGCCGGAGGACCTGCTGAAGTTTGGCCTGATCCCTGAATTTGTCGGCCGCCTGCCCGTGGTCGCGACGCTCGAAGATCTGGACGAGACGGCGCTGATCGAGATCCTGACCAAGCCCAAGAACGCTCTGGTCAAGCAGTATCAGCGGCTGTTCGAGATGGAGAGCGTGACGCTCGAGTTCACCGAAGATGCGCTGAAGGCGATCTCCCACAAGGCGATCGCCCGCAAGACCGGCGCTCGCGGCCTGCGCTCGATCATGGAGGGTATCCTGCTCGAATCCATGTTCGACCTGCCGGGCTTGGAGGGCGTCGAGGAGATCGTCGTCAACCGCGAGGTCGTCGAGGGCCGGGCCCAGCCGCTATACATCTACGCCGACCGCCGGGAAGACGTCGGGACCAGCGCCTGAGCGCTGGCGGCCTGATCGACCAGCCCGTCTGTCCGGCGCCACTTGAAGCCGCCCCTCCGGCGCCAAATCTAAAGGAAGCCGCGCCCCGACCCCTCGGAGCCGGCTGGGGTGGATGGCGGACCGACGGTCCAGCCATCCAACGAAAGGACAGAATCGAGGTATATGTTGGAAATTCCGGGTGGCAATCTCTATCCCGTCCTGCCGCTGAGGGACATCGTCGTCTTTCCGCACATGATCGTGCCGCTGTTTGTCGGCCGCGACAAATCGGTGCGTGCGCTCGAAGACGTGATGAAGGACGACAAGCAGATTCTTCTGGTTACTCAGAAGAATGCGGCGCAGGACGATCCCACTCCCTCCGACATCTTCTCGGTCGGCACGGTCGGCACCGTGCTGCAGCTGCTGAAGCTGCCCGACGGCACGGTCAAGGTGCTGGTCGAGGGCGGCCAGCGCGCGCGGATCGCGAAATTCGCCGATAACCCGTCGTTCTTTCAGGCCTACGCCGAGGTTCTCTCCGAGACCGTCGACGACGAGCGCGAAGTCGATGCGCTGGCGCGGACCGTGGTCACCCAGTTCGAGCAGTACATAAAGCTCAACAAGAAGATTCCGCCCGAGGTCCTGGTCTCGATCAATCAGATCGACCAGCCGAGCAAGCTCGCCGATACGGTCGCCTCGCACCTGACGCTGAAGATTCCCGAGAAGCAGGAGCTGCTGGAGAGCCAGTCGGTCTCCAAGCGCCTGGAAAAGGTCTATGCCTTCATGGAAGGCGAGATCGGCGTCCTGCAGGTGGAAAGGCGCATTCGCAGCCGGGTCAAGCGCCAGATGGAGAAGACCCAGCGCGAGTACTATCTGAACGAGCAGCTGAAGGCGATCCAGAAGGAGCTGGGCGAGGGCGAGGACGGCCGCGACGAAGCAAGCGAGCTCGAGGAG
>JBOHKJ010000264.1:0-5746 GCA_050728975.1 Kiloniellales bacterium
GCGCTGCCGTGGAAAAGGCCGCCGGCGGCTATCTCGAGCGCGCTGCAGTCGATGAGATTGGCCGCGACCCGCCCCTCGACCACCAGCCGCTCGGCGGAGCGGATCTCTCCGGCGAGCGAAATGTCGCGGCCGACGACCAGGCGCCGCGTCTCGCCGAGCGCCGGCCTCGCGTCGACGCGCCGCGTCGCGGGAGCGATGGCGTCGGTCGAGCGCTTGGGCGGCTCGGGTGGTGCCGCCACCACCGGTCGCGCCGCCGGGACCGGCGCGCTCATCCGCCGCTCCCCGTTTCCGAGATGGCCTATCTTCGCCGTCGGGGCTCCCGGCCCGTTGGGCGTTTTGCCGCTGCCGGCTCTTCTTCTTCCGAACACCTTTTGTCTCCCGCCGTTGCCCTGTCCCTGCCGTGTTATCGCCCCGACGCGCCTCTGCCAGGCGGTCGCGCAGGAGCGTTTGGCGCGCCTTCGGCTTTCCGCCGCAGATCCTCGAAGAGGTGCAGCATGAAAGCGGTGGCCACGATCGGCATCGCCAGGTTGATCAGGGGCAAGGTCAGCAGGAAAGCGATCACCGTTCCCGCCGCGAAGACCCGCCCCCGATGACGCCGACGCAACCGCTTCGTCGCGGACGCGTCGAGCCGTCGGGCGGCCACCAGCTCGAAGTACTCGCGCCCCAGAAGATAGCCGTTGAGGCCGTAGAAGACAAAGACGTTGAGCGGCGGAACGAAAAGAAGGAGCAGATAAAGCGGCAAAGCCAAGAGGTTAAGGAACAAGGTCAAGAGGCCGAAGGAAACCGCCAGCCACAGCGCCTCCAGGACCGGCTGCGGGCGGGCGGGCCGCAGGTCGGGGTAGTGGCGGCGCTCGACCGCCTCGGCCGCCTGTTCCAGCAGCAGCGACAGCGCTCCCACCATCACCGCCGGAAAGAGGAAGAAGCTCGCGATCAGGACCGCCGCCAGGCCCCCGGCGCCGACCAGCCAGGTGATCGGGTCGATCCACCAGCCGCCGGGGTCCTGGGCAGCCAGCCAGTCGGCCAGCGAGCCGCCGAGCCAAGCCAGGCCCCACCAGCAGAGCGCCCAGAGCCCGATCAGGACGACCAGGGCGCCGCCGGCCGCGCGCCAGAAAACGCGTCGCAAGGCGGGGTCGCTGGCCTGCCGGAAGGCAAGCGAAAGCGCGCGGAAAAAGCCCATGACTCTCGCTCTTTAGCCCCCAGCACCGGGGTCGGGCAAGGGGCTCTCCCCGCGGTTCCCGGCGACCTTGTGGCCGGCAGGGCCGCTCTATAGACTGCGCGCGCTTTTTCCGGGCCACCGGCGCCTTTTGGCCCGTGCCGCCCCCAGCCTTCGGACAACGCTTGGAATGACTCCGCCCCGCTTCGACGTCGTCGGCCTGGGCAACGCCATTGTCGACCTGCTGGCCCGTGCAGACGAGGCCTTCCTGGTCCGCCATGACCTGGTGAAGGGCATCATGGCGCTGATCGACGAGCCGCGTGCCGAGGCGCTCTATGCCGCCATGGGCCCGGCGAAAGAGGTATCCGGCGGCTCGGCCGGCAACACCATGGCGGGTCTGGCCTCGCTCGGTGGGCACGGCGCCTACATCGGCAAGGTGAAGGACGACACCCTGGGGAAGATCTTCCGCCACGATATCCGCGCCGCGGGGGTCAGTTTCGAAACCGCACCGGCGACCGACGGCCCCTCGACCGCTCGCTCCTTCATCCTGGTGACGCCGGACGCCCAGCGCACCATGAATACCTATCTCGGCGCCTGCCTCGGCCTTGGCCCGGCGGATATCGACGAGGCGGTGATCGCCGCGGCCAAGGTCACCTATATGGAGGGCTACCTCTGGGACCCGCCCCTGGCCAAGGAAGCCTTCCTCAAGGCCGCCACGATCGCCCATCAGGCCGGCCGCGAAGTCTCGCTCTCGCTCTCCGACCCCTTCTGCGTCGACCGCCACCGGGCCGAGTTTCGCAAGCTGGTCGAGGGGCCCGTCGACATCCTCTTCGCCAACGAGAACGAACTGCTCTCGCTCTACCAGGTGAGCGACTTCGACGCCGCGCTCCAGCAGGTGCGTGGCGACTGCAAGGTCGCCGCCTTGACCCGCTCGGAAAAGGGCTCGGTCCTGGTTTCCCGCGACGAGGTCCACGTCGTCGATGCCGCTCCGGTCGCTCGCCTGGTCGACACCACCGGGGCCGGCGATCTCTATGCGGCCGGATTCCTCTGGGGCTATACCCAGGGCCGCCCGCTCTACGACTGCGGGCGGGCCGGGGCCCTGGCGGCAGCCGAGGTGATAAGCCATTTCGGCGCCCGCCCGGAAACCAAGCTGAAAGACTTGATGGCGCAGCATCTGCCGCCCAGTTGAACTCAAGCCCCGAAAAGCCCGATCCCGGCGTTTCTACGCCACAATCTCCACCTAGAGTCCTAAGGTCATGACCGAGCTTCGCAACGTCGCCATCATCGCCCATGTCGACCACGGCAAGACAACCTTGGTCGACCGCCTGCTGCAGCAATCCGGTGCCTTCCGTGAGAACCAGCAGGTGAGCGAGCGGGCGATGGACTCCAACGCGCTGGAGCGCGAGCGCGGCATCACGATCCTCGCCAAGTGCACCTCGGTCGCCTGGAAGGGCGCGCGCATCAACATCGTTGATACGCCGGGCCACGCCGATTTCGGCGGCGAGGTCGAGCGCATCCTCTCCATGGTCGACGGCGTGCTGCTATTGGTCGACGCCGCCGAAGGGCCGATGCCGCAAACGAAGTTCGTCACCATGAAGGCGCTGGCCCGCGGCCTCAAACCTATCGTGGTGATCAACAAGGCCGATCGTCCCGACGCGCGCGCCTACGAGGTGCAGAACGAGGTCTTCGATCTCTTCTCGGTGCTGGGTGCTGACGACCAGCAGCTCGACTTCCCGACGCTCTTCGCTTCTGCCAAACAGGGCTGGGCGGTCGCCGACTTGGCAGCTCCGCGCGCGGACATGGCGCCGCTGTTCGATCTCATCCTGAAGCGCGTGCCGCCGGCACAGGGTCATGCCGACGAGCCCTTCGCCATGCTGGCGACCATCCTCGAAGCCGATCCCTATCTCGGCCGCGTGCTGACCGGCCGCATCCTCGCCGGTCGCGCGCGCGTCAACATGCCGCTGAAGGCGCTCGCGCGCGACGGAAAGCTGCTCGAGAGCGGGCGGCTTACCAAGCTCCTTGCTTTCCGCGGTCTCGCGCGGGTGCCGGTCGAGGAGGCCGAAGCCGGCGACATCGTTGCTGTGGCGGGGCTCGCCGAGGCCAACGTCGCCGACACGCTGGCCGCCCCGGAGGTCGAGACGCCGATCCCGGCCCAGCCGATCGATCCGCCGACGCTGTCCATGACTTTCTCGATCAACGATTCGCCGCTCGCCGGTCGCGACGGCGACAAGGTCACCAGCCGCATGATCCGTACGCGCCTGTTGCGCGAGGCCGAAGGCAACGTCGCGATCCGTGTCACCGAGAGCGAGGACAAGGACGCCTTCGAGGTCGCCGGGCGCGGCGAGCTGCAGCTCGGCGTCCTGATCGAAACCATGCGGCGCGAGGGCTACGAGCTGTCGATCTCGCGCCCTCGGGTGCTGTTCCGCAGCGATCCGGAAACCGGCGCGCGGCTCGAGCCGATCGAAGAGGTGATGATCGACGTCGACGAGGACTACTCTGGTGTCGTCGTCGAGGCGGTGAGCGAGCGCAAGGGCGAGCTCACCGACCTGCGCCCGTCGGGCGGCGGCAAGGTGCGCATCACCTTCCTCTGCCCCTCGCGTGGACTCATCGGCTATCATGGCGAGTTCCTGACCGCGACCCGGGGTACCGGCGTCTTGAACCGTGTCTTCCATGCCTATGCGCCCTACAAAGGGCCGATTCCGGGCCGCCGCACCGGCGTTCTGGTTTCGAATGCCAGCGGCAAGGCGGTCGCCTATGCGCTCTGGAACCTGGAAGAGCGCGGCTTCCTCTTCATCGAGCCAGGTGCGGAGATCTACCCCGGCATGGTGATCGGCGAGAACAGCCGCTCGGGGGATCTCGACGTCAATCCGCAGAAGGGCAAGCAGCTCACCAACGTCCGCGCGTCGGGCAAGGACGAGGCGGTGAAGCTGACCCCGCCGCGCGTGCTCGCGCTCGAGCAGGCGATCGCCTACATCGCCGAGGACGAGCTGGTCGAGGTGACGCCGCGCGTCATTCGCCTGCGCAAGCGCGAGCTCGACCAGAACGAGCGCCGCAAGCTGGCCAAGCTGCGCGATGCCAGCTGAGGCGAGCGCGCCGCGACGCTTCTCCAACTGGCGGCAGGCGCTTGCCGTCTACCGCGACAAGCGTCAGCTGGTCATCTTTTTCATGGGCTTCTCCAGCGGCCTGCCGCTGCTGCTGACGCTCTCCACGCTGTCCTTCTGGCTGGCCAAGGTCGGCGTCGACAAGACCACCATCGGGATCTTCGCGCTGGTGGGGCTGCCCTACACGCTGAAGTTCCTCTGGTCGCCGATTATCGACCACATACCGGTTCCCATCCTGACGTCGCTGCTCGGAAGACGGCGCAGCTGGGCGCTGGCGATCCAAAGTGCCCTCGTCCTCTCGATCCTGTTCATGGGCCAGACCGATCCGGTTGTCGACCCTTGGTGGACGGCCTTGGCAGCGCTGCTGATCGCCTTCTTCTCGGCCAGCCAGGACATCGTAATCGACGCTTATCGTATCGATATCCTGGACAACAGCGACGAGGAACAGGGTGCCGGCTCCGCCTCGACCCAGGCCGGCTATCGCTTCGGCCTCATTGCCGCTGGTGCCGGTGCGATAGCGCTCTCCGACTTCATCGGCTGGCCGACTATTTTTGCGATCCTGGCTGGTCTTATGGGCGTCGGAATGCTGACAGTCGTCATTGCAGACGAGCCGTCGACGCCTCCCCGGCCATTCAAAGCAGTCGAGCGCGGCGACGCTTTTTTGGAGGCGCTGCGCGACGACCTGAATCGCACCGTCGTCGCACCCTTCATGGATTTCTTTTCGCGTCGAGCCGCAATCGTGACTGCGCTGTTCGTCCTGCTCTACAAGTTCGGCGACGCGATCGGCGGCGTCATGGCCTACCCCTTCTACGTCGAGGTCGGCTTCTCAGGTGTCGAGATTGCGTCCATCAGCAAGGTCTTTGGGGTAATCGTCACTTTGGCCGGCATAGCCGTCGGCGGCCTGATGGTGACCCGTTACGGCATTTTCTTCGGGCTGCTGGTCGGCGGCATCCTGCAAGCCGTGGCGAATCTGCTTTTCTCGTTGCAGGCGATGATCGGGCACGATCTCGTCATGCTGACGGTCGCTATCGGCGGCGACAACTTCAGCGGTGGCCTCGCCTCGGCGGCTTTCGTTGCCTATCTTTCGAGGCTCTGCAACCGGCACTTCACAGCGACGCAATATGCCTTGCTCACCTCGCTCATGGCATTCGGCCGAACCGTGATGTCCTCGGGCGGCGGCTGGCTCGCCGATCAGCTCGACTGGGTGACATTCTTTGCTCTGACTACCGTGATTGCCGTTCCCGGGATGCTGCTGCTATTCCTCCTCGTGCGTCTCGGCAGGGGCTCGCCTATAGTCGTGGATCCGAACAGGAGCTGAGCGACACGGAGTTTGCGCGTGACCATCATCGCCGAGCGCATCGAGGTCTGGCAGGGCGATATCACCACGCTGGCGGTCGACGCCATCGTCAATGCGGCAAACGAGCAGCTGGCGCCCGGCGGCGGAGTCTGCGGTGAGATCCACCGGGCGGCCGGGCCGGAGCTGGCGGCGGCT
>JBOHKJ010000265.1:0-2762 GCA_050728975.1 Kiloniellales bacterium
CATGGTCTCGATCATGTCGTCGATCAGGCGCCGGATCTCCGGTGCGCGGGGGTCGGCGACAGGATCGGCCGGGCGCCGCAGCAGCGGGTGGCCCATGCGGGCTATCTTCAGGATTGCCATCTTACCCCTACTATGGGACCGCCTCCCGGCCGGGTAAAGGCAGCCGAGGCCAAGGGTTTCGGGCCCGCAGTCGAGCCCGAGGTGGCCTGGCCGCCCGCCCTTGCGGCGGGGGCCGCCCCTTCCCAACTGCCTGCTCCTGTGGTAGCTAAGCGCCCCCCGGCCCGGAGGAGTCCCGCGGCCGAGGAGTTTTTTTGCGCGCCTTCCGGGGTCCCTTGGGACCGGCCGGGACGCCCGCCAGACAAAAGGAGTAGTGGTCTCAAGTGCAAGTCCAGGTCCGCGACAACAACGTCGACCAGGCCCTGCGCGCGCTGAAGAAGAAGCTGCAGCGCGAGGGCGTGTTCCGTGAAATGAAGCTGCGGCGCAGCTACGAGAAGCCGTCGGCGCGCCGCAAGCGGGAACGGGCCGAGGCCGTGCGCCGCCATCGCAAGCTGCTGCGCAAGCGCATGGAGCGCGAGGGCTTCTAGCCCGCGCTTCCTTCAGGAATTACGGATGGCCGTCCCGCCCGGGGCGGCCATTTGCGTTTCGGGGTCTCAGGGCGCGGCGCGTGTTGCCCGGCGGTCGTGAAGATTGAGGGCGATCTGAACCGCGGCGGCAACACAGGCCGAGGCGAACATGACATAGAACATCGCCGGCGCGATCGTGCCTTGCAGCAGGCCCACCGCCTGCGAGGTGACGGCGCCCAGCCCGATCTGCATCGCACCGGCCAAGCCTGCCGCGGTGCCCGCCAGATTCGGATCGATCGAAACCGCGCCGGCGAAGCAGTTGGCATTGGCGACGCCGTTGCCGGCCGCCGCTATCGCCATCGGCAGGAAGACCAGCCAGGGCGCGAGCGGGAAGATCGCAATCAGCAGCAGTCCCAAGGCCGGTCCGAGCCAGGTGGCGGCAACGCCGAGCGCGAGCATGCGCTCGATGCCGGCGCGCTCCGAATAGCGCCCGGCGAAAAAGTTGCCGAGGATGAAGGCGAGCGAGATGACGATGAACCCTAGCCCGTAGTCGACCGGCTCGTAGCCGAGCACGTTCACCATCAGGAAGGGCGCGCCACCGAGGAAAGAAAAGAAGACGCCGCTCGAGGCCCCAAGCGTGATCGCATAGGCCCAGAAGCGCGGTCGCGCGATCAGGAAGAGATAGCCGTCGATCAACGGCCTGAAGCCGCGCCGGCCCGGCGCCGGGTTGGTCTCGTGGAGATGCAGCAGGACCGCCCAGAGCATCAGCGCGCCGAAAATCACCAGCAGGAAGAAGCTGGCGCGCCAGCCGAAAATGCCATCGAGCAGCCCGCCGATGACCGGCGCCACCATCGGCGCGAGCGCGAAGAACATGGTGATGTAGCCGAGGATGCTGGCCGCCCTTTCCCGCGCGTAGAGGTCGCGCACGATGGCGCGCGCCAAGGTCAGCCCCGCTCCGCCGCCGATCGCCTGGAAGAGGCGCGCGGCGATCAAAATCTCGATGCTGGCCGCGAGCGCAGCGGCAAGACTGGCGACGAGATACAGCACGAGCCCGCCGATCAGGACCGGGCGCCGGCCGAAGCGATCGGACAGCGGACCGTAGAAGAGCTGGCAGGCCCCCATGCCGATCAGATAGAGCGTGAGGGTGAGCTGCGCGGTGGCGTAGCTGGTTCCCAGCGCCGCGACCAGGCCCGGCATCGAGGGCACGAAGATGTTGAGCGAGAGCGGCCCGATGGCCGAGATCGCGATCAGGATGAACAGCGAGGGCCGCTTCGGCGGCGCCGTGGGGGTGCGCGCCGTGTCGCCGGGACCAGGGTCGCCGGGAGGGTGGTCGCCGGGGCCGGGGTCGCTCAGGCTTCGAGCGCCTTGACGATCTGCTCGCACATCTTCTTGGCGTCGTCGAACAGCATCATGGTGTTGTCTTTGTAGAACAGCGTGTTGTCGACGCCGGCATAGCCGCTGGCGAGCGAGCGCTTGATGAAGAGGACGGTCTTGGCGTTCTCGACCTCGAGGATCGGCATGCCGTAGATCGGCGACGAAGGATCGGTCTTGGCGGCCGGGTTTGTGATGTCGTTGGCGCCGATCACGAAGGCGACGTCGGTGGCCTTGAAGTCGCGATTGATCTCGTCCATCTCGAAGACTTCGTCGTAGGGCACGTTGGCCTCGGCCAGCAGCACGTTCATGTGCCCCGGCATGCGCCCGGCCACCGGGTGGATCGCGTAGTCCACGCGGATGCCGCGCTTCTCGAGCTCGTCGGCCATCTCCTTGACCGCGTGCTGGGCCTGGGCGACCGCGAGCCCGTAGCCGGGGACGATCACGACCGAGTCGGCGTAGGCGAGCTTGATCGCCGCGTCCTGGGCGCCGATCGAGGTGTGTGGGCGCTCCTCTCCCCCGCCCGCGCCGCCGGCGGGAGCGCCGCCGAAGCCGGCGAAGAGGATGTTGGAGACAGAGCGGTTCATCGCGGTCGCCATCTCCAGGGTGAGCAGCGTTCCCGAGGAGCCCACGAGGGTGCCTGCGACGATCAGGGCGACGTTGTCCAGCGAGAAGCCGGCGGCCGCGGCGGACAGGCCGGTGAGCGCGTTGAGCAGCGAGATCACCACGGGCATGTCGGCGCCGCCGATCGGCAGCACGACGAAGGTCCCCAGCAGCGCGGCGGCGACGAGGATCCCGAGGACGAACAGCGCCTGCGAGGTCGTGCCC
>JBOHKJ010000266.1:0-5203 GCA_050728975.1 Kiloniellales bacterium
CCCCTGCACCATGTTGAGCGCGATCTTGGGATTGAGATCGGCGATGATCTGCATCTGCGCGTTGACGACATCGACGGCGTCGGCAATCTGGACGTCGGCCTGCTTGCGGGTCGACTGGACCGAGGCCGCCATGTCCTGCAGGCGGGATGCCAGCGCGCGCGCCTCGTTGACGACGATGAAGCGTTGCGCCGCGGTCTCGGGGTTGCTCGCGAGTTGCTCGATAGCAGTCGAGAGATCGGTGATGTCGTTGGCGATCGCGTTATCGGAATTGAGCGAGCCGAACATCTCCTGCATGCGATTGAAGAACTCGGCCCGCACGTCGGCATAGCCGACCTTCGCCGATTGGAGTCGGAGATCGCGCAACAGAAACTCGTCCACCTGTCGGGCGATCCTGCCGCTGTCCACGCCGGCGCCCTGACTGCCGATCACGACTGCGATCTGCTGCTGCGTCTTGCGCGAGTAGCCGGTCGTATTGAGATTGGCGATGTTGTTCGACGTCAGCGTCAACGCCCTCTGGTTGACAGAGAGCGCCGTCAAGGCGTTGTACATCGTGAGCGACAGCGACATGCGCCTTTGCTCCCTGCCTCGGCTCTAACCGTTTAGAACCGCTGGTCCAGCTTGACCGAAACAGCCGACTTCGCCCGCTGGCGCTTGCTACCGTCCTGTCCGTAGGTGCCGGTCAGCGGATTCTGCGCCTGCAGTGCTTCGGCGACCGCATTGAACAGCTTCTGGTTGGTCGCCCGCGCGGCCGCCAGTGCGATCTCGTTGGAGCGTACCGCCTCGCGCAACCGCTCGCTTGCCGCCCGCAGCCCGCCCTTCGCGTCGCTCGGCAGGGCCGCCAGATAGTCCGGGTCGGCGCGCAGCGCCTTGACTTGGCGCTCATAGTCCTCCACCAGCGCGAGCTTGCGCGACTGAAGCGCCCCGAACGCGGGCATATCCATGCCGCGAAGCGTTTCGGCCTCGCGCTGCATGATGTGTCCGAGGTCGTCGATCGTTGTGACGACGGTCGCGATTTCCGGCCGCATGTTCCGCTCGTGTCCTGTATCGACTGCTTGCTGCATATCGCTCATCGCTGCGTCTCCTGAAGTCGCAAAAGCTCCGCCTGGACCTGATCGGCGATCCCAACTCCTCCGGATCGCGAGATCGCTTTGCCGTATTCGTCGGCGAGGAGCGATCGATAGATATCTTCCGCCGGGCCGCCGCCGAACAGGCCGTCGCTTTCCAGGCTTTCGAACATCGGCGCCAGCATCTGCGCCAGGAACATCGCTTCGAAGTCCCGGGCGGCGCGTGCCAGGCCCGCCTCGTCACCGTCGGCGGCCTTCTCGAGGCGGGCTTTGATCCGCTCGAGGCCGGCGGTTGGAAATGCCGGCCGCAAGGCCGAGAGCGCGCTGCTGTCGGTGGTCAGCGGCGACATCTAGAGCACCTCGATCTCAGCCTGTAGCGCGCCAGCGGCTTTGATGGCCTGCAGGATGGTGATCATGTCGCGCGGACCAATGCCGAGCGCATTGAGACCGTTGACCAGCTCCTGCAAGGTGATTCCAGTCGGCAACACCGCAAGGCGCTTGTCGCCGTCCTCGTCGACCTCGATGCTGGTGCGCGGCACCTCGACGGTGTCGCCGGTCGAGGAGAAGGGCTGCGGCTGGCTGACCTGCGGCGTTTCGGTGATGCGGATCGTCAGGTTGCCCTGGGCGATGGCGACCGTGGAGATTCGGACCTGGTCGCCCATCACGATCACGCCGGACTTCTCGTCGAATACCACCCGGGCCATCTGGTCGACGGCGACCGGCAGTTGCTCGATGTCGGTCAGCAAGGCCACAGTGCCGCCATCGTAGCCCGCGGGAACCGTCACCGAGACGGTCGCCGGATCCAGCGAGTGGGCGGCGGGCTGGCCGAGATAGCCGTTGACCGCCTCCGCCACGCGGCGCGCGGTGGTGAGGTCCGGATTCCGCAGGCTGATCTTGACCGTCTTGAGGTCGGACAGTTCGAAGGGGAGCTCGCGCTCGATAATGGCGCCATCGGCAATTCGTCCGGTGGTCGGCACGCCCCTGGTCACGCTCTGGGCGTCGCCGCTCGCCGCGAAGCCAGCGACCGCGACTGGTCCCTGGGCGACGGCGTAGACGTCGCCGTCGGCGCCGAGCAGCGGGGTGACCAGCAAAGTTCCGCCGAGCAGGCTTTCGGCGTCGCCGAGCGCCGAGACCGTCACATCCATCCGCGTGCCCTGGCGCGAGAAGGGGGCCAGGCTCGCGGTCACCATGACCGCCGCGACGTTGTCGGTATCGAGGTCCTGATTGCGGGCGTTGACGCCCAGGCGCTGCAACATGCCGATCAGGCTCTCGCGGGTGAAAATAGCGCTGCCGAGGTCGTCGCCGGTGCCGTTGAGGCCGACCACTAGGCCGTAGCCGACCAACTGGTTGTCGCGAACCCCTTCGAAGGAGGCGATGTCCTTGATCCGCGAATCGGCGGCGGCAGGGTTGGCCGCCAGGAGCTGGATGGCCAGTAGCAGAGTGAGGCACAGCTCAGCTGCGAGGCTGGCGCCGGATTTGCGTAAGGCGATGGCCGAGGTCTGGAACATGCGCAAAGGGCCGGCTGCAGGAGTAACGGACGGACGGCCGTACCTCGGCCCCGCTTGGCAAAGGCAATGCGAAAGCCGTGCCAAGTGGTGATACGGCGGAGTGTGTCGGAATCTCCCGAACCTGCAGGGTTTCGGGGCTCCGTCGGTCCCTCACGGAACCCCACACCCGGCAACTTTTGCCTGGGATACCGGTTACTTAACCCGATATTTACCGGGCAGGTGCAGCCTCCAGCGTGCAATTGCCGTGCTCGCCTTCGAGCGCAATCCGGGAAGGTCGGCTGACGCGCCGATGAAGATCGACCAGATCAATACCGCACGGCCCGCTGCAGCGCGCTCGGCTAGCCGAGGCGCCGGCGTGCGTGGTGGCGGCTTCGCCAAGGCGCTCACCGAGGAGCAGCCCTCGGCGGCCGTCACCGGCGCCGGACGGGTGACGGGAATCGAGGCGCTGCTTACGATCCAGGAGGTGCCGGACGCGGGGCAGGGCAGGGCGCGGGCGCGCCGCCGCGGGGAGGACCTGCTCGACCGCTTGGACGAGCTTCGCCTGGCCCTGCTCTCCGGCGGGCTCTCGCTGGAGGTGATAGAGCGACTCGCGGCCCTGGTCGCCAGCCGTCGGGCCCAGGTCGACGATCCGGGGCTGATCGCGATTCTCGACGAGATCGAATTAAGGGCCGCAGTCGAGCTCGCCAAGCTCGGGCGCTAGCCCCTTTTGGGGAAAACTGCGGCTTATCGAGCATTTTCAAAAGCCTGTGACCCCGCCGCTCGGCCCCCGAGGCTCTTGTTTGGGAAAGCAAAATTCTTATACTCCCGCTCCTCTTGGAGCCCTTTCAAGTAGGTGCGAAGAGCGTGGATATGACCATCACCTTGCCGCCCGACTATCGACCCGGGGAGGACGAGACCTTCATGAACCCGGTGATGCGGGAGTATTTCCGTCAGAAGCTCCTGCGCTGGAAGGATCAGATCCTGAAGGAGTCGAGCGAGACTATCCATCACATGCAGGAGGAGAGCCTGGCAGAGTCGGATCTGGCCGACCGGGCCTCGCTGGAAACCGACCGCGCGCTCGAGCTTCGCACCCGCGATCGCGAGCGCAAGCTGCTGTCGAAGATCGATGCCGCGCTGCGGCGCATCGAGGACGGGTCCTACGGCTTCTGCGAGGAGACCGCCGAATCGATCACGCTACGCCGTCTCGAGGCGCGCCCGATCGCTACGCTCTCGCTGGAAGCCCAGGAGCGGCACGAGCGCATGGAACGCACCCACCGCGACGATTGAGCGCCGGGCAGGCTGGCGCCTATCCGCTATGCCGCCACAAGAGAGGCGCAGCCCGCCGATGGCGGCAACGGCGCCTCTGTCGATTCATAGCGACGTGACGGTTAGTGACGGTCGTGGCTCCCGCCGCGACGAAGATTCCAATATTTGAGAAACGGAGGCCGGCCGTGGAAATGCGGCCGATGGTAATTGTAGTGGCGCTGCCAGGCAAAGGGGACACGCGGCAGCGGTCGATAGTGATGCTGCCAGCGATGGCGCCTGGTGTGCTGCCTCCACTGCTTGTGGTATGGAAGCAGCTTTCGGTGGGTGTGGTGCTGCCAGTACGGTCTCTTGCCGTGGAACCTCTTGTCGTGCACCTGCCGGTCGAGCGTGATTGCGCCACCGTCTCGCGCCGCCGGACTCCAGAGTTTCATTGCGGCCGAGGCGCCGCTCGACCCCGCTGTCACGACGAGTGCGAGGCTCAGGCCGAAGGCGAGCGTGCGTAGTGGGATCGCAGACATGGATTCTCTCCCGCTTCTGAGCGACTTCTGTAGGGAAGCGATGCGTCTGCCTCGTCTTACGCGGTAGCGACAGCGATCTATCCCCGCCTACTTCAGGAAAATCGCGTCGTTGCGCCGGCGCTTTCGCATAGCGCGAAGGGACAAAAGCCGAGGGCCGGCCCCGGGAAGCGGGACCGGCCCTTGGACGTGGCCGTCGGGTAGTCGGTGCTGCGCTGTCGCTCAGAACGGCCAGAAGATGTCGTAGACCTGCTGACCGTAGCGCGGCTGCTGCACGTCGCTGATATGGCCGCGGCCGCCGTAGGCGATGCGCGCCTCGGCGATCTGGTCATAACTGACGGTGTTGATGGAGGTGATGTCCTCCGGGCGGATGATACCGGCGATCTGCAGCTCGCGCACCTCGTAGTTAACGCGCACTTCCTGCCGGCCGGCGACCACCATGTTCCCGTTGGGCAGCACCTGTGTCACCAGCGCCGCGATCTTGAGATCGATCGACTCGTCGCGCGCGATGGTGCCTTGGCCGGCCGACGAGCTTTCGCTGCCGAAGTCGATCAGGTTGGTCGGGTCGACCGCTTCCGGCAGGATGGCGTTAAGGCTCGTTTCGTAGCCGAGCAGCGCGCTGGCGTCGGCGTTCTCGCCGGAGCTGCGGCTGCGGGCGCTGCTGTTCGAGATCGAGGCGCTGTCCTCGATCTGAATCAGCACGGTCAGGATGTCGCCGACCTGGCTCGCCCGCTGGTCCTTGAGGAACGCGCGCGAGCCCGGCCGCCACAGCGAATTCGGCTGGCGCTCGACCGGCAGCGGTGCCGGCATCGGCACGCTGACCGGCTGGCCGCCCTGCATGGCCAACGCCGGGTTTTGGATGGTGGTGAGC
>JBOHKJ010000267.1:0-7757 GCA_050728975.1 Kiloniellales bacterium
CTACGAAAAGGGGCCGCTCAGCCCGCGCTTCCGCGGCGAGCACGCGATGCGCCGTTATCCGAACGGCGAGGAGCGCTGCATCTCCTGCAAGCTCTGCGAGGCGATCTGCACGGCCCAGGCCATCACCATCGAGGCCGAGCCGCGCGCCGACGGCAGCCGCCGCGCCACGCGCTACGACATCGACATGGTGAAGTGCATCTACTGCGGCCTCTGCGAGGAGGCTTGCCCGGTCGACGCGATCGTCGAGGGGCCGAACTTCGAATTCGCGACGGAAACGCGCGAGGAGCTCTACTACAACAAGGAAAAGCTGCTAGCTAACGGCGACCGTTGGGAATACGAGCTCGCCGAGCGGCTGCGGCTCGACGCGCCCTACCGCTAGACGGCACGCGCGGACGAGGCAGGGAAAGACCGGGGATGATCATCGAGGGGCTAGCCTTCTATCTGTTCGCCGCGGTTCTGCTGGCGGCTGCCGTGATGGTTATCTCCGCGCGCAATCCGGTCCACTCGGTTCTGTTCCTGATTCTCGCCTTTTTCAACGCCGCCGCGCTCTTCGTTCTGCTTGGCGCCGAGTTCCTCGCCATGATTCTGGTAGTAGTCTACGTCGGCGCCGTGGCCGTGCTGTTCCTCTTTGTCGTGATGATGCTGGACATCAATTTCGTCCAGATGCGCGAAGGTTTCCTGCAGTACCTGCCGGTCGGTGCGCTGGTCGGCCTCATTCTCCTGATCGAGTTGGCGCTGGCAGTCGGGACCTGGGCCTTCGGGCCGCAGGCACAGATGGTTGCCGCCGTTCCGACGCCGCCGGCCTCGGAGGTGAGCAATGTGGAGGCGATCGGACGCGTGCTCTACACCGACTACATCTATCTCTTCCAGGCGTCCGGCCTGGTGCTGCTAATCGCCATGGTCGGCGCCATCGTGCTGACGCTGCGTCAACGCGAGGGCGTTCGACGCCAGTCGATCGCCCGCCAGGTCGGCCGCTCGCGCGAAGACTCGGTCGAGGTGAAGCAGGTTCCGAGCCGGAGCGGGGTGTGAGATGCTGGAAATAGGGCTCGGCCACTACCTCACCGTCGCAGCGATCCTCTTCACCCTGGGGATCTTCGGCATCTTCCTCAATCGCAAGAATGTCATCATCATCCTGATGTCGATTGAGCTGATGCTGCTGGCGGTCAATATAAACCTGATCGCCTTCTCGGCCTTCCTGAACGATCTGGTCGGCCAGATCTTCGCCATGTTCGTGCTGACCGTGGCCGCTGCCGAGGCGGCGATCGGCCTCGCCATCCTGGTCGTCTACTTCCGCAACCGTGGCTCGATCGCGGTGGAAGACATCAACATGATGAAGGGCTAGACCGCCATGGACAGTGCGATCGTCCTTCTGCCCCTGGCGGGCGCGATCATCGCCGGCCTTTTCGGCCGTGCGGTAGGCGACAAAGGCGCTGCCTATATCACTTCGGGACTGTTGTTGCTCTCGGCTCTGCTGTCGGCGATCGTCTTCTGGGACGTCGCGATCAACGGCAACACGCGCACCACCGAGCTTTTCACCTGGGTCGATTCCGGGGCCTTTGAAGCCTCCTGGGCGATCAAGGTCGACCAGCTGACCGCGGTCATGTTCCTGGTCGTCACCGTGGTGTCCGCGATGGTGCACGTCTACTCGATCGGCTACATGGCGCACGACAAGTCGATCCCGCGCTTCTTCTCCTATCTCAGCTTCTTCACCTTCTTCATGCTGGCGCTGGTGAGCGCCGACAACCTGGTGCAGATGTTCTTCGGCTGGGAGGGGGTGGGGCTCTGCTCCTATCTGCTGATCGGCTTCTGGTACGAGCGGCCGAGCGCCAACGCCGCCGCGATCAAGGCCTTCCTGGTCAACCGGGTCGGCGACATCGGCTTTGCGCTGGGAATTGCCGGGGTCTATTTCCTCTTCGAGACGGTCAGCTTGGACGCGATCTTCGATGCCGCGCCTGGCATGGCGAAGGCCCGCTTCGTCTTCGCCGGGATCGACGGTCACGCCCTTACTATCGTCTGCATCCTGCTGTTCATCGGCGCGATGGGAAAGTCGGCCCAGATCGGCCTTCACACCTGGCTGCCCGATGCCATGGAGGGCCCGACCCCGGTCTCGGCCCTGATCCACGCCGCGACCATGGTGACGGCCGGCGTCTTCATGGTCTGCCGCCTCTCGCCGCTCTTCGAGTACGCGCCGACGGCCCTTGAGCTGGTCACCTATGTGGGCGCAATCACCGCTATCTTCGCTGCCTCGGTGGGTCTGACCCAGAACGACATCAAGCGGGTGATCGCCTATTCGACCTGCTCGCAGCTCGGCTACATGTTCTTCGCAGCCGGAGTCTCGGCCTATGGGGCGGCGATCTTCCACCTTATGACCCATGCCTTCTTCAAGGCGCTGCTGTTCCTCGGCGCGGGCTCGGTCATCCATGCCATGTCGGACGAGCAGGACATGCGCAAGATGGGCGGTCTATGGCGTCTGATCCCGGTGACCTATGCCTTGATGTGGATCGGGTCGCTGGCGCTGGCCGGCATCCCGCCTTTCGCCGGCCACTTCTCTAAGGACATCATCCTTGAGGCGGCCTACGGCGCCCACAGCAGCCATGGACTCTTCGCGTTCTGGCTCGGCACCGCGGCGGCGCTGATGACCGCTTTCTACTCCTGGCGCCTCCTTTTCATGACTTTTCACGGCAAGCCGCGTGCGAGCCAGCACACCATGGAGCATGTCCACGAATCGCCGCAGGTGATGCTGGTGCCGCTTTACGTGCTGGCGGCCGGCGCGGTGCTGGCCGGGTGGATCGCGGTCGACGCCCTGGTGGGCGAGGGGCGCGAAGCCTTCTGGGGCGAGGCGCTGCTGGTCCTGGGCGAGCACGATTCGCTGGAAGCCGCGCATCACGCGCCGCTCTGGGTGAAGCTGCTGCCCCTGGTGATGGCGCTAGGCGGAATTGCGCTCGCCTGGCTGTTCTATTTCGCGCGGCCGGAGCTGCCGCCTTTGCTCGCCGCGAAGCTGCGTCCGCTCTATCTCCTCTCCTTCAACAAGTGGTACTTCGACGAGCTCTACGACGCGATCTTCGTGCGCCCGGCCCACGCCCTCGGCTACGGGTTCTGGAAGTCGGGCGACGGGGCCCTGATCGACGGTGTCGGCCCGGACGGCGTTGCGGCGGCTTCCCGCAGCCTCGCTCGCAAAGCGGGCCGCCTGCAGAGCGGCTACCTCTACCATTACGCCTTTGCCATGCTGATCGGCGTCGTGCTGCTGGTCTCCTGGTATCTCTTCACGCAGCTCGGGTGACGGCATGACGAGCTTCCCGCTGCTCTCCCTGGTCACCTTCCTGCCGCTCGTCGGCGCGCTGCTGATCTTGATCGTCCGCGGCGAACCCGATGTGGTGGCGCGAAATGCGCGCTACACCGCGCTCTGGACTTCGGTCATCACCTTCGCCCTCTCGCTGTTGCTGTGGACCGGCTTCGATCGCGGAACGGCGGACTTTCAGTTCGTCGAGAAGCGCGAGTGGATTCCCGAATTCGGTATCGCCTACCACATGGGCGTCGACGGCATCTCGATGCTCTTCGTCCTGCTCTCGACCTTGCTGACGCCGATCTGCGTGCTGGCCTCCTGGACTGCGATCACCGCCAGGGTCAAGGAGTACATGATTGCCTTCCTGGTCCTGGAGACCTTGATGGTCGGCATGTTCTGCGCGCTCGACCTTTTCGTCTTCTATGTCTTCTTCGAGGGCGTGCTGATCCCGATGTTCCTCATCATCGGGGTGTGGGGCGGGCCGCGCCGGGTCTACGCGGCCTTCAAGTTCTTCCTCTACACGCTCGCCGGCTCGGTGCTGATGCTGCTGGCGCTGCTGGCGATCTGGTTCTACGCCAGCACCACCGACATCCCGACGCTGCTGACCTTTTCCTTCCCGGTCGATATGCAGCTCTGGCTGTGGCTGGCCTTTTTCGCCTCCTTCGCTGTCAAGGTGCCGATGTGGCCGGTCCACACCTGGCTGCCCGACGCCCACGTCGAAGCGCCGACGGCCGGCTCGGTAATCCTGGCCGGCGTGCTCTTGAAGATGGGAGCCTATGGATTTCTGCGCTTCTCGCTGCCGATGCTGCCCGAGGCGTCGGCCTACTTCACGCCGTTCGTCTTCGCGCTCTCGGTGGTGGCGGTGATCTACACCTCGCTGGTGGCGCTCGCCCAGGAGGATATGAAGAAGCTGATCGCCTATTCTTCGGTCGCTCACATGGGTTTCGTTACGCTCGGAATCTTCACGGTCAACCAGCAGGGACTCGAAGGCGCGATCTTCCAGATGCTGTCCCACGGCGTCGTCTCGGCCGCGCTGTTCCTGATCGTCGGCGTGCTCTACGACCGCATCCATAGCCGCCTGATCGAGCGCTACGACGGCTTGGTAAGCCGAATGCCGCAATACGCCCTGGTCTTCATGATCTTCATGCTGGCCTCGGTGGGCCTTCCCGGCACCAGCGGCTTCATCGGCGAGTTCCTGGTGATCGTCGGCGCCTTCCAGGTTTCGACCTGGGTCGCCTTGCTGGTGGCGAGCGGCATGGTGCTGGGCGCGGCCTATATGCTTTATCTCTATCGGCGGGTGATCTTCGGTGTGATCACGAAGAAGGATCTGCAGGCGATCCTCGATCTCGATTGGCGCGAGAAGCTGGTGTTTGCGCCTCTGGTCGTCCTGGCGCTCTGGATGGGTATCTACCCGGCGCCTTTCCTCGACATCATGTCGGCCTCGGTCGAGAACCTGGTCGCGAACCACAAGCTGGCACTCGCAGCGCCCGACGAGGCGGCGCGGCTCGCCAGCGCGCTGCTGGGCCCCTAGGGCAGGAGGCGGCGATGTTCGATCTCGACCCGATGACCGCGCTTCCCGAGCTGTTCCTGGCGGTGGCCGCGATGGCGCTGCTGCTGTTCGGCGTGCTGCAGGGACGGGAATCGACGCGCAGCGTCCTTTGGCTGTCGGTGGTCGCGCTGGTGGTGGCCTTCGTGCTTCTGGTGGTCTCGCAGCGCGGTACGCAAACGGCTTTCGGTGGCCATTTCGTTGCCGACGGTTTCGCGCTCTTCATGAAGATGCTGATCCTGATCGGCTCGGCGGTCAGCCTGATCATGTCGTTGCGCTACGTCGAGCGCGAAGGCATGGCGCGTTTCGAGTTTCCGGTGCTGATGGTGCTGGCGACGCTCGGGATGCTACTGATGGTCTCGGCTAGCGACCTTATCGCCCTCTACCTCGGCCTCGAGATGCAGAGCCTCGCGCTCTATGTAATCGCCGCTTTTCGCCGCGACACCCTGCGTTCCAGCGAGGCCGGCCTCAAGTATTTCGTCCTGGGCGCGCTCTCCTCGGGCATGCTGCTCTATGGTGCCTCGCTGATCTACGGTTTTGCCGGCACGACCTCTTTCGCCGGGCTGGCCGACGGCTTCCGGTCCTTCGCGGCGGAGGGCGGTACGCCGCCGCTGGGCGTCATCGTCGGCCTGGTGTTCCTGTTTGCCGGATTGGCCTTCAAGGTTTCCGCCGTGCCGTTCCACATGTGGACACCCGACGTCTACGAGGGGGCGCCGACACCGGTCACCGCGTTCTTCTCCACCGCGCCCAAGGTCGCGGCCATGGCGCTCTTCGTGCGGGTTGCGATGGGCCCCTTCGGCGACCTGCTAGGCTCCTGGCAGCAGATCGTGATTGCGATCTCGGTCGCTTCGATGCTGCTCGGCGCCTTCGCCGCTATCAATCAGACCAATATCAAACGGCTGATGGCCTACAGCTCGATCGGACACGTCGGCTACGCGCTGGTGGGGCTGGCCTCGGGAACCGAATCCGGTGTGCGCGGCGTCGCCTTCTACATGGCGATCTATCTCTTCATGAACCTCGGCACCTTTGCCTGTATCCTTGCCATGAGGCAGCAAGATCGACTGGTCGAGGGGATCGATGATCTGAAGGGCCTCAGCAAGAGTCAGCCGATGATGGCGCTGGCCTTCGCCATATTCATGTTCTCGATGGCCGGTATTCCGCCGCTCGCCGGTTTCTTCGGCAAGCTTTACGTCTTCCTGCCGGCAATCGAGTCGGGACTCTATGTCTTGGCGGTGATCGGCGTATTGTCGAGCGTGGTTTCGGCCTTCTACTACCTGCGGATCGTCAAGGTGATGTACTTCGACGAGCCGTCGGATACCTTCGACCAGCCGGTCGATCGCGAGCTGGCGCTCGTGGCGGCGGTCAGCGGCCTGTTGATCCTGCTGTTCTTTCTTGCCCCGGGTGCGATTCTCGAGGGCGCGTCCACCGCTGCGGGGTCGCTCTTCCCGGCATGACCGAAGCCGGTAGCTCGAGCTCGCCGATTCTGCCGCCGGCTTTCAGTCCGGTCGTCTTCGACAAGGTCGACAGCACCAACGAGGTTGCGAAGAAGCTGGCCGAGAATGGTGCCGCCGACGGCACGCTGGTCTGGGCGCGCGAACAGTCCAAGGGGCGCGGGCGGCGCGGCAAGGACTGGGCGAGCCCGCCCGGCAACCTCTATCTCTCGCTGGTGTTGCGCCCGGACTGCCCGCTCGCCGCGGCCCCGCAGCTCGGCTTCGCGACGGCGCTGGCGATGGGACATGCCATCGGCTCGGTCTGCCCGCCGCTGATCGCCGTCACCTACAAGTGGCCCAACGACGTGCTGGTCAACGATCGGAAGGCAGCCGGTATCCTGCTGGAATCCAAGACCGACGCCGAGGGGGCGTTGGAGTGGCTGGTGATCGGCGTCGGCGCCAACGTCGCTAGTCACCCGGAAGGAACCGACTTCCCGGCGACCGATCTCCATTTCGAGGGTTCGCCGGAGTCCGTTGTGACGGTGGAGGCCCTGCTCGGCGCCTTCTGCCGACAGATGCTGACTTGGGTCAACAGCTGGCTGGACGACGGCTTTGCGCCGTTGAAGCGGACCTGGATGGGGCACGCTCACCGCCTGGGCGAGCGGGTGACGCTGCGTCTTGCGGACCGCGAGATGAGCGGTATCTTCCGCGACCTGGACCAGAATGGCGCCCTGCTGCTGGAGCTCGACGACGGGTCGGTCAAGACCGTAACCGCCGCCGAGGTTTCCTACGGCGCCTGAAAGCACGGGAGAGGGCGATGCTGCTGGCGATCGATTCCGGCAACACCAACGTGGTCTTCGCGGTCTATGACGACGAGGAGCAGCGCGCCCAATGGCGCGCCTCCAGCGATCCCAGACGCACCGCCGACGAATACGCGGTCTGGCTGACCCAATTGATGGCGCTCAGGGGCCTCAAGCCCCAGGACATCGACGCGGCGATCCTGGCCAACGTGGTGCCGGCGGCAAACTACAATCTCGTCACGCTGTGCCAGCGCTACTTCGGCGCGCCGCCCATGATCATAGGGCATCCGGACTTGGATCTCGGGATCGAGATCAGGATCGACCGGCCGGAACAGGTCGGCGCCGATCGTCTGGTCGATGCGGTGGCTGCGCATCGGCGCTACGGCGGCCCGCTGATCGTGATCGACTTCGGCACCGCCACCACGTTCGACGTTGTTGGCGCCGACGGCGCCTACGAAGGCGGCGTGATCGCACCGGCAGCCCAGCATTCGGTCGATGCGCTTTATCAGAAGGCGGCCCAGCTGCCACGCATCTCCATCGAGCCGCCGGAGAAGGTCATCGGCAAGGCCACGATTCCGGCGATGAAGTCGGGTGTCTATTGGGGCTACGTCGGCCTGATCGAAGGGCTGGTGGCGCGGATCAAGGCCGAATACGGCCAGCCGATGAAGGTGATCGCCACCGGCGGCCTGGCGGCCCTG
>JBOHKJ010000268.1:0-2216 GCA_050728975.1 Kiloniellales bacterium
CAACGGCACAGGTGGCGTTGGCCGACTTGCGCTTGGGCAGAATGAGACAACCCTCGGGACCGGCGGCGGCGAGCGCGGCGGCCTCGGCGACACCCGGCACGCCGACCTCGCGCTCCACCACTTCCGACGGCGTGGCGAGACGCGGCGCCTCGGCCTTCAAGGCTTCGGCGTCGAAGAAGCGCGCCGGGACGGAGAGCGATTCGGCAAGGGCATGCACCGCCGGCTCGTCGCTCTTGAGCGCCAGCGAATAGATGCCGGCCACGGCTTGGGACGAGAGCCCTGCCGCGGCCAGGCTCTCGCACAGCAGCGCCTGCAGCTCCTCGGGCGGACAGCCGCGCGCGCAGCCGACGCCGAGCGCCAGTTGCGGCGGGTGATAGACCAGCCGCCCGGGGGCGCCTTCGACGGCTTCGATTGTCGCCTGAAGAACGAGCGGCGCTTCGTCGGCGAAGGGCAACGCGCCTGCAGCGAGCCAGGGCGCGGCACCTTCGAGCTTTACGTTCTCGCCGGCCAGCAGGCGCGCGGTGAAGTCCTTCGCGTGCTCAGGATTGGCGAGGCGCCAGCCGGGCGGCGGCTCGTCGAGCGCGACACCGAAGCGCAGATCGCCGGCGGTGGTGATCGCAGGCGCCACGCCGAGCGCGGCGGCGATGGATCGCGCGAGATCGTTGGCGCCGCGATGGCCGCCGAGCAGCGGCACCACTGCCGAGCCGTCCTCGGCCACCGCGACCAGCGGCGGGTCTTCCTGCTTGCCGGCGAGCAGCGGCGCCAGCGCGCGGACCAGAATGCCGGCGGCGCAGAGGCCGACGATCGGCCGGCCCTGGGCGAAGAGCGCCTGGAGATGCGCGGTCGTCTCGTCGAAGGTGACGCCTGCGCCCTCGACGCGGCCCTCGCGGCCGTGGACCTGCGCGCCCGGCAGCGCGGCGGCGATGCGTTGCGCCAGTGCGCCGCCCCGGGCGGTCAGGGCGACGATGACCGTTCTGTTCTTTGCCCCGCTCATTTCCAGGCCTCGCCGCGCTTGTGGAGCAGGATCATGGAGAAGTAAGGCACCTTGTCCCCGCCGGCCTGGGCCAGCGGCAAGATCCGCTGGCTCGCCATGGTCGCATGCTCGACGTAGCGCGCGCGCTCGACAAGCCCGAGCCTTTCGATCAGCGCTTTCAGGCGCTCGAAATGGCGCCCGACCTTGACGAAGGCGACCGCCTCGGCGGCCTCGATCCGCGCCGCCAGCTCGGCGTCGGAGAGGGTCGCCGGCAGCACGATCAGCGCGTCGTTGCGGGCGGCGAGCGGCGCGCCCAGCACCGCTGCCGCGGCCATGAGCGAAGAGACGCCGGGCACCACCTCGACCGGGAAGCGCTCGGCCAGCCGCCCGAAGAGATACATGAACGAGCCGTAGAAGAAGGGATCGCCCTCGCAGAGCGCGGCAACGTCGCGGCCGGCGGCGAGATGGCCGCCGATCTCCTCGGCCGCGCGGGCGTAGACCTCCTGCGCGGGAAAGCGCTCGGCCAGCATCGGCATGCGGATCTCGATCTCGGTCTGGCCGCCGGGCAGGAGACCGTCGACGATGCCGCGCACCAGCGAAGGGCCCTGGTCGGGCGCCGGATAGGCGATCACCGCTGCGGCGCGCAGCAGGCGCAGCGCCTTCACCGTGATCAGCTCCGGATCGCCGGGGCCGACGCCGAGGCCGTAAAGCGTTCCCGTCATGGCTTGCGCGCCGAAAGCTGCGTTACCGGCATCAGCGGCCGCCAGCCGAGATAACCGCCGACCGGCTCGGCGCGCGAGACCGCGAGGCGGCTCAGGCTGCCGCCGGTCCTTTCGCGCCAGGCGAAGAGCATTGACTCGCCCTCCAGCGTGACCGCGTTGGCGACCAGGCGTCCGCCGGGCCCGAGACGCGCCCAGGCAAGTTCGATCAGCTTGGGATCGGACAAGCCGCCGCCGAGGAAGACCGCGTCGGGCGCCGGAAGGCCCGCGAGCGCGGCCGGCGCTTCGCCGGAGACGATCACGAGCTGCGGCACGCCGAGCGTCGCCGCGTTCCCGGCGATCAACGCAACGCGGGAGTCTTCGCGCTCGACGGCATAGGCGCGCGCCTTGCGCGCCGCGCGCAGCCACTCGATGGCGATCGAGCCGCAGCCGGCGCCGATGTCCCAGAGAAGCTGGCCCGGCACCGGCGCCAGCGCCGCCAGCGTCACGGCGCGGACCTCGCGCTTGGTGAGCTGGCCGTCGTG
>JBOHKJ010000269.1:0-2060 GCA_050728975.1 Kiloniellales bacterium
CGCTATGCAAAGGAGGAGAGAGATCATGAAGACGCGAATTCTATTGCCGGTGGTGGCAGCCGTGCTGGCTGGCGGCCCGGTGCTGGCGCAGACGACCCCAACGACGCCGAGCGCCACCGACCAGCCCGCGGTCGAAACTCCGACCGGCGACATCATAGCCGCGCAGGAGGCCAATCAGATCCTGGCCGACAGCCTGATCGGCAAGGACGTCGTCAATAGCTCGGGCGAGTCGATCGGCGAGGTCTCCGACATTCTGCTGGAGCAGGATGGTCAAGTGGTCGGCGTCGTCATCGCCAGCGGCGGTGTGCTGGGCGTCGGCGGCAACAAGATCGGGGTGCCCTGGCAGAAGATCAGCTACACGGCGGAGTCCGACGAAGTGATGTTGGACATGACCAAGGAGCAGCTCGCGCGGGCGCCGATGTTCAAGCCGCTGGACGGCTCGATGACGGACCCGAGCGCGGTCCCGGCTGCCCAACCGGCTCCCGCTACGCCGGCCCCTGCCGCGCCGTCCGCTGTGCCGCCGGCACCGGCCGAACCGACCACGAACCAGCCGGCCACGGATCCGCAGGACATGGATCAACCGGCCGACGAGCAGGGCAATGTCACGGACCAGGGCCGCGAAGAGAAGATCGAGCAGTAGCGCGCGTCCTCTCGGGCCTTACCCTGGTGCGAAGCGTCGCCTTAACCGCAGCTTAACCCTGTCTTAACGTAACGCTGCTTTAATTGGATAACGCCGGCTCGACCGGTCGTGAAGAGCGGCGAGCTCCGGACCGATGAAGTTAAGGTAGGTCCGGGGATTGCCGCTCTAAGTGTCTCGGAGTACCGGACTCTGGCGGAGCCATGCGATTTGACACCTGTGGAAACGCCCCGACTGTCCGGAACCAACGCACCAGGGGCGTGCCGGAGTGGCCGGGGATGCTCTCGGCCGGGGCCGCGTAGGATGGTAGTCAGGGCGTCTCCCTGGTGGATCAACCGCAAGGCTGGACCATGACAAATCGCTTCGTCGCACCGTTGGTTTCGTTGCTGCTAGCCGCGGCGCTTCTCGCCGCCGCGCCGGCCGTATCGGCCAATTCCTCGACTAACGAAATGGCACCGGAAACCGGTGCCGCTTATCTGCGCGGTGTCCAGAAGGCGCTCCACGATCACGGCTACGATCCGGGACCCGTCGATGGCTCGATGGGGCCGATGACGGCGCGGGCGATCCGCGACTACCAGCACGACGCCGGCTTGCCGGTCGACGGCATCGCGACCAAGGCGCTGCTCGACCATCTTAACTTCGCCGCGCCGCGGGTGACGGCGAATCCCTCGCCGGCTCGCACGCAGTTGGTATACGAAGTTCAGGAAGAGCTTCAGCTGCGCGGCTTCTACGACGGCCCGATCGACGGCATGGCCGGCGACGGCACCACCGAAGCGGTGCGCCGCTTCCAGCGCGCCGCCGGCTTGCCGGTCACCGGCCAGGTGGACTTCAACCTGCTGGCCGACGTTCGTAACGCCAGCCCGACCGTCCGCGTATACTAGAGCCTTCGGGCTCGTCTCACGGCTGCTGCAGCATTCCGTCGATCAAGGGCGAAAGCTGCGACAAGCGCTGCGACATGGCGTCGCGGTCGAGGCCGTTCGGGTCCTTCAGGATCTGCGGCAGCGGACGCTGGTCGAGGCGGAGGTCCGCCAGCAGCTCGGACCGACTGATCCCGCTCTCCCCATCGACGTCGTAGCGCCCGGCCAGGCGCTCCAACCCGATCGAGTCGATCATCCAGAGCCCGAGCGCGATCGACGCCTGGTCGCTGGCCGACAGCCTGTCGCCTTTCCACAGGGTCCAAGCCTCGATTTCCGCTTTCACGATCGCGAGCTCTTGCGTCGAAAGGCGTCGATCGTCGTTGCGATCGGTGAAGCGCCAGGCGATATCGATGCAGCGCTCGGCCGGCACGATAGGGCAGAGCGGGCGGGCGCGTTGCATGAACTCCTCGACCGCGGCAATGCCCCGCGTCGGCGCGCCATTTGGCTCGCCCCCGAGCGCCGGTAGGGCGCAGAGCGGCAGGAGCGAAAATTGTAGCGCTCTCAAG
>JBOHKJ010000270.1:0-2394 GCA_050728975.1 Kiloniellales bacterium
CCGCGCAGCCGGGCGAGCCCGAGCTCAAGGCAGCGCTCGCCTTCGCCCGGCGACGGCGGCTCGGGCCCTATCGCGCCGAGCCGGACCGCGCCGGGCGGCGCGAGCGGGACCTCGCCGCCTTGGCCCGCCAGGGCTTCGCCTACGAGCTGGCGCGGCGGGTGATCGACTGCCGCGATCCCGCGGCCCTCGAGGACGAGGCAGCCGGCAGCGACGCTTGATCGTCGAGCGATACTCCTAAGGTCTGCTGGCCACCATTGCGAAGACCCGATGCGGGATCTGCAGCGGCTGGTCCGGATAGTCCTTCGCAAGCATGGCGGCCAGCTCGCGATCGAAGGCGGCGACCCCCTCGGGCGTCAGCGAGCCTGCGACCCCGGCGCTGGCGCGGATCCGGCCGCGCCAGGCCTCGTGCCCGTAGGCCAGCGGAAGATCGAAGGAAAAGGTGACCAAGTCGCGGAAGCCGGCCCGGTCGGCATCGGCCGCCACATCGGGATGGAGGCCATGGCCGCCACCCAGGCTCCAGGCCGGATTGTGGGCCCGAATCAGCTTCTCGGTCGACTCCACCGGGCTGCCCGGCAGCGGCAGCCAGTCGAGATGGCAGGCAGCGAAGCGCCCGCCGGGCTTGAGCAGCCGTTTCGCCTCGGCCGCCGCCGCCGCGCCGTCGAACCAATGCCAGCACTGCCCGGCGGTCACCGCATCGAAAGCGGCCTCCGGCAGCCCGGTCGCCTCCGCCTTACCGGCCAGAAAAGTGACCGAGAGGCCCTCGGCGGCAGCGAGACGCCGCGCTTCGGCCAGCATGGCGTCGGCCGAATCGAGGCCGGTCACCTGCGCGCCGCGGCGTGCGAATTGGCGGGCGAGCGCGCCGGTGCCGGTTCCGAGGTCGAGAATCCGCTGCCCGGAGCCGCCGACGCCCAGCTCGGCCAGGCGCTCGAAGAGGCGCTCGGGAAAGCCCCGCCGATAGCGGGCGTAGTCCTCGGCGGCCGGCCCGAAATCGACGGCCTTGGAGAAACACTGCGTCATCGCGGCAGGCGGCCCATCTCAGTACGATCGCGTCGGCACGAGCGCAGGGAATGGAACGCGCCAAGGCGGTGTTTTACAATGCCTGAGTAGCATCCAGAGCGATTGCAAGAGAAGGTGCCCCGATGAACAGCCTCATACGCCTAATTTCCCTGTCCCTGCTCGCGATTGCGCTCGGCGCAGCGCCGGCGCTCGCCGCCGGCAGCGACAGCAGCGAAAGCAGCGACAGCGGCAGTGGCTGGAGCAACTCCAAGTCCTCGAATCCCGATTATGCGGCGGCCCGACAGCATGTCGAGGCCGAGCGCTTCGAGGACGCGGTGCCGCTGTTGCAGAAGGTCGTCGCAAAGGAGCCGGAGAACGCCGACGCTTACAACTATCTGGGCTTCAGCCTGCGCAAGCAGGAGAAATTCGACGAAGCCATGGCCGCCTATCAGAAGGCGCTGGCGATCGAGCCGGAGCATCGCGGCGCCAACGAGTATCTGGGCGAGCTCTATCTCCAGCTCGGCGATCTGCCGAAGGCCGAAGAGCGCCTCGAGGTGCTCGACGGCGCCTGCTTCTTCGGCTGCTCCGAATATCGCGAGCTAAAGGAAGCGATCGCGTCCTACAAGGCCAAGCAGAGCAGCTAGAGCGGATGCTGCTCTAAGCAGCCCCCTTGTCGGACTCGGCTGGCGGAAGGTCGCGCGCGGCGGCGACGAGACGCACCGGCAAGGGCGCGCCCAGTCCCCTGAGCTCGATCGCAAGCTCGGGCACGTCTGGGAGATCGAGACCGGCACGCTCGATGACGCGCTGCGAGACCACCAGCTGAACGCCCTGCTCTTTGGTTGCCGCTTCGAGCCGGCTTGCGGTATTGACGGCATCGCCGATCGCGGTCACCGAGGTGGTGTGGCGGTAGCCCATCTCGCCGACGATGACCGCGCCGACGTGGATCCCGATACCCATCCGCAGCGGCTTCTTGAGGTCGTGCGACAGCGCCTCGTTGATCTCGTCCAGACGTTCGGCCATGCGCCGCGCCGCCAACAACGCGTTGCGGCAGCCGATTGCCGGTCCGCGCTCGATCCCGAACAGCGCCATCACGCCGTCACCGATGAACTTGTCGACGCGCCCGCCCGATTCCTCGATCGCCGCGCCCATGGCGGCAAAATAGCGATTGAGCAGGAAAACCGTGTCGTAAGGCAGACGATCGGCAGCGAGCGCGGTGAAGCCGCGCAGATCGGCGAAGAGAATCGCTACCTCCCGCTCGTCGCCTTGCAGATAGCTCGCGACCTGGCGCGCTGCCTGCGGACCCACGCTCGCCGGAAGCAGCGGCGTCACCGCGAGGTCGGCGGCCGGCCGCGTCTGGCAGGCAAGACGAACGTCGGGCGCAACGCCGACACGCACCAG
>JBOHKJ010000271.1:0-3898 GCA_050728975.1 Kiloniellales bacterium
GCCGGGCGCTGGTGGCGTAAACCCGCCTGAGATCGACGAGCGCCGCTTCGAGGCTGTCGTAGAGGCTGGCGGCCTCGAGGATCGCGTGGGCGCCCGAGGCGGCGTCGATGGCGGCCGGATTGGGCCAGCCGTCGCGCGGCGCCACCAGCCGCAGCTCGGTCAGGCCGCAGTTCAGCATCGCCCGCGCGCACATGCCGATGTTCTGGCCGAGCTGAGGCGCGACCAGGATCACTACCGGACCACCCAGGCTGGGCGCGTTCTTTTTGTTGGTGCCGGCCACCGGGCAATCCGCCGAATCTGCGGAAGCCGCCGTCAGCCCTTGGCGGGCGGACGGGCGCCGTCCTGCATCAACTTCCAGGTATAACCGTCGTGAAGCGCAATGAAGGAGGCATCGATGATGTTGGGCGAGACGCCGACCGTAGTCCAGCGCCGCCCCTCGCCGTCGGCGCTTTCGATCATCACCCGCGTCACCGCGCGGGTGCCTTCCTGGGGCGTCAGGATGCGCACCTTGTAGTCGACGAGCCGCATATCGGCGAGGCTCGGATAGATCGACAGCAGCGCCTTGCGGATCGCGGTATCGAGCGCGTTGACCGGGCCGTTGCCGTTGGCGACCTCCATCCGGGCCTGCCCGCCGACCTCCAGCGTCACCGTCGCCTCGGATTCCGTCACCAGCTCGCCGCGCGCGTTCCAGCGCCGGTCGTCCATGATGCGAAAGCGCGTGAGACCGAAGAAATCCGGCACGCCGCCGAGCGCGCGGCGCGCCAGCAGCTCGAAGCTGGCCTCGGCGCCGTCGTAGGCGTAGCCCTCGAACTCGCGCGCCTTGACTTGCTCGATCAGCGCATTGAGGCGCTTGTCGTCGACTGCGACCTCGATGTCGAGCTCGCGGAAGCGCGCCATGACGTTGGACCTGCCGGCCTGGTCCGAGACCACGATGTGGCGCCGGTTCCCGACCACCGAGGGGTCGACGTGCTCGTAGGTGCGCGGGTCCTTTTCCACAGCCGACACGTGGAGCCCGCCCTTGTGCGCGAAGGCGCGGTCGCCGACATAGGCCGCACTGCGGTCGGGCGCGCGGTTGAGACGCTCGTCGAGCAAGCGCGAAACCGCGGTCAGCTGCTTCAGCCGCTCGGCGTCGATGCCGATCTCGAAGTCGGTCTTGAGCAGCAGCGTGGGAATCAGCGAGACCAGATTGGCGTTGCCGCAGCGCTCGCCCAGACCGTTCAAGGTGCCCTGGATCTGCCCCGCCCCGGCGCGCACCGCCGCAAGCGAATTGGCAACCGCGTTCCCGGTGTCGTCGTGACAGTGAATGCCGAGACGGCTGCCGGGGATCGCGCCCGTTACCTCGCCGACGATGCGCTCGATCTCGTGCGGAAGCGTGCCGCCGTTGGTGTCGCAGAGCACGATCCAGCGCGCGCCGGCCTCGTAGGCAGCCTTGACGCAGTCGAGCGCGAAGCTGCGGTCGGCCTTGTAGCCGTCGAAGAAGTGCTCGGCGTCGTACATCACCTCGGCCTTGCGCTTGGCGGCGTGGGCCACGCTGTCGCCGATCATCTCGACGTTCTCTTTGCGGGAGATGCCGAGGGCTACCTCGACGTGGAAGTCCCAGGCCTTGCCGACGAGACAAAGCGCCTCGACCTTGCTGTCCAAGAGCGCCGCCAGGCCGGGGTCGTTCTCGACCGAGCGGCCGGCGCGCCGGGTCATGCCGAAGGCCACCAGCATCGCACGCTCCAGCGCCGGCGGCTCGGCGAAGAAGG
The DNA here is from genome assembly GCA_050728975.1 of Kiloniellales bacterium. Classification (GTDB taxonomy): domain Bacteria; phylum Pseudomonadota; class Alphaproteobacteria; order Kiloniellales; family JBOHKJ01; genus JBOHKJ01. The sequence continues at coordinate 1,749 of JBOHKJ010000271.1, forward strand.
CGTTGTCGGTGGGGTTGGCGCCCGGCCAGCCGCCCTCGACGTAGTCCACCCCCAGGCGGTCGAGCGCGCGGGCAATCGCCGTCTTGTCGGTGACGCTGAAGTCGACGCCCTGGGTCTGGGCACCGTCGCGCAGCGTCGAATCGAAGAGGTAGACGCGTTTGTCGTCGCTCATCGCTTCGGTCCTGAAGGAAGGCCGCCTGTTTGACCATGCGAGGCCGTCCAGCGTCAACGCCGTGGCATCGGTTAACCGCCTGGCCCCAGGTAGGGCGATTCCATCCCGCCGCGATCTACACTAGAAGAGCGAATGGTCGAGCTGCTGACGCCGCGCCTCAGCCTCCGCCCCTTCCAGGGCGGGGACCTCCCCCGCCTGCTCGAGGCCATGAACGACTGGGCGGTCCAGCAGTGGCTGGACACGCCCTCCTATCCCTATGGCGCAGAGAACGGGGAGGCCTGGATCGACAAGAGCGGACGCGAGCACGCCGAGGGGCAGCCCGCGACCTTCGCCATCGCCGCGCGCAGCGACGACTGCCTGCTGGGCTGCATCGGCCAGGAGCGGAATGGCGAGACCGTCACCCTGGGCTATTGGCTGCACACGGCAGCTTGGGGCCAGGGCTTCGCGACCGAAGCGGCGCAAGCCTATCTCGCCTATTGCCGCGAGCGACTCCACATGGCGCACCTGACCGCCTTCACCGACCCGGAGAACGCCGCCTCCTGGCGGGTGCTGGAGAAGATCGGCTTCCGCCACCAGGGCCACGAAGCGCGGTGCGAGCCGACCCGGCGCGGCTCGGCGACCTGGCGCCGATTCGAATGGCGCGAGGAAGTGCCAGCCGCGACCTGAGCGGTCAGGCGCGGCGCCAACTGGTTCCCTGGGGCCCGTCTTCCAGCAGGATTCCTTCGGCGGCCAGCGCATCGCGTATGCGGTCGGCCTCGGCAAAGTTGCGCGCCGTCCTGGCGGCCTGGCGGGCGGCGATCCGGGCCTCGATAGCGCCCGCCGCGCCGTCGCCGGAAGCGCCCTTGAACCAGACCTCGGGCGATCCCTCGAGCAGGCCGAGAAGCCTGCCGCCGGCCAACAGCTCGCCCTTGGCCGCGGCGGCCGCGGCGCCCTTGCCGGCACGGTTGAGGGCTCCGGCGGCCTTGTGGAGCTGGGCCAGCGCCTCGGGCGTGTTGAGGTCGTCGGCCAGCGCCTCCAGCAGCCCGTCCGCCGGCCCGCCTTCGCCCAGCGTGTCGCTGCGATCACGCAGTGCGCCATAGAGCCGGTCGAGCTGTGTCTTCGACTCGCTCAGCTTGTCGCGGGTGATGTCGAGCGGCTGGCGGTAGTGGCCGGAGAGCAGCGCGAGACGGATCGCCTCGCCCGGCCAGCCCTCGTCCAGAAGCTGGCGCACGGTGAAGAAGTTGCCGAGCGACTTCGACATCTTCTCGCCGTTCACCACCACATAGCCGTTGTGCATCCAGGTGTGGACGAAGTCCTTGCCGTGGGCGCAGACCGACTGGGCGATCTCGTTCTCGTGGTGCGGAAAGACGAGATCGAGCCCGCCGCCGTGGATGTCGAAGGTCTCGCCGAGATGCGCCGCCGACATTGCCGAGCATTCGATGTGCCAGCCGGGCCGGCCGCGCCCCCAGGGGCTGTCCCAGCCGGGCTGCTCCGCCGTCGAGGGCTTCCACAGGACGAAGTCGGCGGGATCGCGCTTGAAGGGCGCCACCTCGACCCGTGCGCCGGCGATCATCTCGTCGCGGTCGCGGCGCGAGAGCTTTCCGTAGCCGCTCATCGACGGCACCGAGAAGAGCACGTGCCCCTCCGCCGCGTAGGCGTGACCCTTGGCGATCAGCGTCGCGATCATCTCGATCATCCCGGCGATGTGCTGGGTCGCGCGCGGCTCGACGCTCGGCGGCAGCGCGCCGAGCGCCGCCATGTCGGCGTGATATGCTTCGGTGGTGCGCTTGGTGAGCGCGGCAATGGATTCGCCGTTCTCCTTCGCCGCGACGATGATCTTGTCTTCGACGTCGGTGATGTTGCGGGCATAGATCACATGTTCGGCGCCGTAGAGCTGGCGCAGCAGGCGGAACAGCACGTCGAAGACCACGACCGGCCGCGCGTTGCCGATATGGGCGCGGTCGTAGACCGTCGGCCCGCAGACGTACATCCGCACGCG
>JBOHKJ010000272.1:0-2469 GCA_050728975.1 Kiloniellales bacterium
GTAGAGGCTCGGACCACCCTTGGCGTCGGGGAGCGCGCCGGGCACGACCACCGAATAGGCCGGCACGCGGCCCTGATGGATCTTGCCGCCGGCGCGCTCGACAATCTTGGTCGAAGCGCCGAGATAGACCCCCATCGACAGCACCGAGCCTTCCTCGACGATCACGCCCTCGGCGACCTCGGCGCGCGCGCCGACGAAGCAGTCGTCCTCGATGATCACCGGGTTGGCCTGCAGTGGCTCCATCACGCCGGCGATCCCGGCGCCCCCAGAGATGTGGCAGTTCCTTCCGACTTGGGCGCAGGAACCGACGGTCGCCCAAGTGTCGATCATGGTCCCGCTGTCGACGTAGGCGCCGACGTTGACGAAGCTCGGCATCAGCACCACGCCGGGCGCGATGTAGGCGGAGCGGCGCACCACGCAGTCCGGCACCGCGCGGAAGCCGGCCTCGGCGAAGCGCGCGGCGTCCCAGTCGACGAACTTCGAGGGCACCTTATCCCACCACTGGGCTCCACCCGGGGCGCCGGCGATGGTTGCGGTGGGCGCAAGGCGGAAGTTGAGCAGCACGGCCTTCTTCAGCCATTGGTTCACGCTCCAGCCGGTCGGGCCCGGCTCGGCGACCCGCAAGCGCCCGGAATCGAGTCCCTCCAGCGCCGCCTCGATCGCCTGCTTGATCTCGCCGCCGGTCTCCGGCGTCACCTTGTCGCGCGCCTCCCAGGCGCCGTCGATGACCTGCTGCAGCCGTTCGTTATTCATCGCTATCCGATTTCCCGGGGGTGAGGTATCTCGTAACAGAGCTGCCGAGGGGCGCCGCGGCGGCAAGATGCGGGAGGCCGCAGGCCCTGTCAACGCGAGCCGTCGCGGCGCCCGTGACCATGCAAGGGCCTTGCGGCGCCTGGGCTTTCGTGACCGTCCACGGCAAGCGGTTAAGGCGATTTTAAGCGCCGCGACGCTAGCTTTCGCCGGAGCCGCGCCCGCCGCGGCGCTTCGAGAGACCGCATGTCCAGCAGGCTCACCCCGGTCATAGAAGAGCCCGTCCTCGAACCGGCGCCGCGTGCGACCGCCGATCGCCTGATCTTCGCCGAGGGCGGCGCCTTCGACCTCTATCCCGGCCCGGTCGCGCTGGTCGGCCGCGGCGGCGCCCTGATCTCCGGAAACGGCGCCGGTCAGCTGCTCGCCAAGCGCCTTGCCGAAGGCTCGATCCCGGCGCTCGACCAGGCGGTCGAGAGTGCGCTCGCCGGCAAGGCCGCCCGGCTCCTGCCGCTGCTGCTGGCCGACGAAAGCAAGACTGTCGCCCTCGACGTCGCCGTCATGCCCTGGCAGGCCGGCGAAGCGGTGCTGCTGCTGGCGCGCGACATCACCCTGGAGCGCAGCCTGCGCGCCGCGCTGGTCGAGTCCCGGCAGCGCTACAAGGACCTCGTCGAAGCGGCGAGCGACTTCGCCTGGGAGACCGACTGCGAGGGCTGCTTCACGTTCCTTTCGGCGCCAAGTGCCCTCGGCTTCGTCGCCGACGAGCTGGTCGGGCGCTCGGTCTCCGAGCTGCTGGCGGTTCCCGACAGCGGCGCCGACGCGCCCTTCCGCGCGCGCGCCGAGCAGCGCGGCACGCTGGTCTGGCTGCGCGACGCCGAAAGCGCCAGCCGCTGCCTTGCGGTCGACGCGCGCCCGCTGTTCGACGCCGACGGCATCTGGTGCGGTGCGCGCGGTCTCTGCCGCGACACCACTGAGGCCGCGAGCAAGGAGCGCGCGCTTGCGGAGACGCGCCATCGCGAGCGTCTCCTCGGGTATCTGCTGAATCTCCTGCGTCAGGAGATCGATCCCAAGCGGCGCTTGGAGGGCGCGGTGGCGGCGCTGCTGCGGGCGCTGCCGGCGAGCGGCGTCGCCATCTATCGCTGCGCCGAAGATCCCAAGGAGGCGCGCTGGCAGCTCGCTTTCGGCGCCGGCACGCCGCCGCCGGAGCAGTCCATCGATCGGCTGCTGCGCCAGCTCGGCGACGAGCCCGCGCGGGTCGAGGCGAGCGAGGGCGGCAATCTGCTGGTGGCGCTGACCGCTTGTCACCAGGGCGCGGCCAACGGGGTCCTTGCACTGTGGCGCACGGCGCCGGCCGCTCCCTGGCAGGACGCCGACCGCTTCCTGATCGACGAGATCGCCAACGAGATCGGCGCCACCAATCGCCAGTCGTCCGACCAGCAAGCGCTGCAGGATCTCTCCAATCGCGACGGCCTGACCGGCCTCCTCAACCGCCGCGGCTTCCGCGCCGGCCTGGTCCAGCGCCTGGGTGAGAGCGGCGACGTCACCCGTCCGGCGGCGCTGATCTACATCGACCTAGACAACTTCAAGCTGGTCAACGACCGCTTCGGCCACACCAAGGGCGACGAGGCGCTGCTCGCCGTAGCCAAGCTGCTGCGTGGCCAGGTGCGCGATCGCGATCTCGCGGCACGGCTCGGCGGCGACGAGTTCGCGCTGTTCCTCGAC
>JBOHKJ010000273.1:0-7768 GCA_050728975.1 Kiloniellales bacterium
GCTCTCGGCAATTCCCGCCGCCGCCGCCCAAACCAGCAGCAGGCCGACAACCGACATCAGGCCGAGCGGGATTGCGCCTGTGAGCGTACGGCCGTTGCGGCTAGAAGTCATTGGGAGAATTCGGCCAAAAGGTTCCCTTGGCCAGAGACTTCGACGGGCCGACCAGCGTCTCGCCGCCAAACTCGGCGAGCAGCTCGTAGATGGCTTCCGTGTCGCGCAGCTCTTCGGCCAGCGGGCGGTTCGGGATTCCTTCGCGGAAGCGTTTGCGCAGCGCCCTGAGCGTCGCATCGTCCTCGGCGCCTATCAGTTCTCGCAGCCGCTCCCACTCGGCGTCGTCGCGCATCATCAGGTCCTTGGCTTTGCGCGACGCCTGAATAAACCCCGCGATAGCCTTGGGGTGTGCCGCCGCCCAGCGCTCGTCGAAAACGTAGCCGATTGCGGCAATCCGGCCCGTGGCGCCGAGCTTCATGGCCGCCTCTTCCGCGCCCATGATACGGCGGAAGCCGCGCGCTTCGAGTCGCGCGCCGTAGTGCCAGTAATTGAGAATCGCGTCGACCTCGCCTTGCTCGGCGGTCTTGGCGAGGAGCGGCGGGGCACCGAAGACCTGCTCGCTCTCTGTCCTGAGGTCGATGCCATGATCGCGCTTCGCCAGACCCTGGAACAACAGCCAGGACTTGTCGAGCGGCCCACCGGCGACCGCGATCTTTCTGCCCCTGAGGTCCGCCAGGCCTTGGATCGGGGAATCGGGCGGCACCATGATCGCACCAACCGACGATGAGTAGGGGACGAATGTCAGCGTCTTTCCGTCGCTGCGCTGGCGCGACACCCACAGCCAGTCGCTGACAATGACGTCGACATCGCCAGATTGCAGCGCCACGGTGGTGGCTTGGTTGCTCGCCAGCTGAACCACGTCGAGGGCGATCCCGGATTCGGCGTCGAAGCCGTGGTGCTGGATGACGTCGAGCTCCCAGTTGACGGTGCCGAACGCAAGCACGCCGACCCGTACCGTCTCCTCTGCCCGCGTGCCTTCAGAAAGAGGTACCAGGAGCGTCGCGGCCGCCAGAGCTGTCATCAGCCAACGCTGGATCATCGCCTCCTCTGCGGGGGCGTATCGCGCCCGCCGCCCTCCGTTCAGCGTCGCTGCCGCTTAGCAAAGCACGTAAGCGTCCAGTCCTCAAGCCAACCCGTGACGACTCAGAACTGGCAACCGGGCTCGCGCTTCTCGGCGCCGAACTTAGCGTCCGGACTCGCCCAGCGGCGCAATGCACGAACCACACCGTGTATTTCGCACCTGGCGCGTAGCCGGCGCCACATCGAGCTACTGCGAGAGTCGACCGAGCTCTATGATGTCGTCGAAGGCGACGCCGGCCGGCAAGGTTCCATAGGTCGCTCCCCAATCGTCGTCCAGCCGGGAGGCGCAGAACGCGTCCGCCACCGGCGTCGGCCCATGGCGAACCAGCAGGGCGGCCTGCAGCGCAACGGCCAGTCGTTCAGCAATCCGCCGGGCGTGCAGCTCGCGATCCGTCTTGTCGACAAGGTCGGCCCCGATCCGGTCGAGTGCACGGTCTAGCCGCCGGTCGCCGCCGCGCGCGGCCCCGAGCTCTGCGAACAACGCCTCCACTGCCGCCGGCTCGCGCTCCATGGTGCGAAGCACGTCGAGGCAAATGACGTTCCCCGAGCCCTCCCAGATGCTGTTGAGCGGAGCCTGCCGGTAGAGTCGCGGCATGATCGATTCCTCCACGTACCCCGAGCCGCCATGACATTCCATCGCTTCGAAGACGTGGCTTGGGAGGCGCTTGTTGATCCAGTACTTCGCGATTGCAACCGCGATCCGCGAAAACGGCGCCGCCGTCGGGCTTGTCGCCGCTTCATCGAACCCACGCGCCACGCGGGCCGCCATCATGGTCGCCGCCGCCCACTCGACGACCAGATCGGCAAGCACATTTCGCATCAGCGGCTGACTCGACAGGACCCTCTGGAAGGCGGTCCGATGCGAGGCGTGGTGGACCGCCCGCACGACCGCCTGGCGCATCAGGCCGGCAGCGGCGAGCGCGGTGTCGAGGCGCGTATGATGAATCATCTCGACGATAGTGCGCACGCCATGGCCTTCAGGGCCGACCAGACGCGCCCAGGTTCCGCGATACTCGATCTCGGAGGAAGCGTTCGAGCGATCGCCCAGCTTGTCCTTGAGGCGCTGGATGAGGAAGGGATTGCGGGTCCCGTCGGGCCGCCAGCGCGGCACCAGAAAGCAGGTGAGCCCGGCCGGCGTCTGAGCCAGTGTGAGGAAGGCGTCCGACATAGGCGCCGAGCAGAACCACTTGTGGCCGGTCAGCTCAAACTCGCCTGCCGGCCCCAGCGGCTTGGCCCGGGTCGTGTTCGCCCGCACGTCGGAGCCGCCCTGTTTCTCGGTCATGGCCATACCGATCGTGACGCCGGCCTTTTCCGCTGCCGGGACGAAGCGCGGGTCGTAGGCCGCGGCCGTAATGCGGGCTTCCCAGTCGGCCGCGAGGTCCGGCTGCTTCCGGAGTGCCGGGACCGCCGCGTAGGTCATGGTGATCGGGCAGCAGACCCCCGCTTCAACCTGAACCAGGAGGTACTCGAGCGCCATATGCGCGACATGTCCGCCGGGCTGGGTGGCGGTCCAGGCTATGGAATGGACTTCATGGCCCTTGGCCAGAGTCATGAGCTCATGGTAGGCCGGATGATAGACCACCTCGTCCAAGCGACGGCCGAAACGGTCGAAGCTGCGAAGCTCGGGCGAATAACGGTTGGCAGCCTCGGCGAACTCCGCCGTCTGCTCGCTCCCGAGTTGCGCGCCGAAGGCGCGAGCCCTGTCGGCGGCCCAGCCGGCCCCTTCCCGCGCGAGAGCTGCGCGGAGGACCGGATCGCTGTCGAAGAGGTTGTAATCCCCCAGCGGCGGCGGCTGATTCGTGACCTCGTGGCTGTCGAAGACCGAAATGGGTTGCCGTGGTGGCATGGGGTTCCTCTCGCGGTCGCCCGGCAACCGCCAGCGACCGCCGGCAGGCTATATTTGGCTGGCACAAAGGCCGTCGGGACATTAACTAAGGAAATGAAATATTAGCATAATCGCCGCACCATACTAATGGAGTCGGATTTTGGGCAGCCGGGGACGCTAAAGCGGATAGTGATCGAGTGGAATCGCGTTGCGGTTCCGGTGGCCGAAAGGTCGACGCAATGAGCGGCAGCCCCGAGTTCGAGATCAACCAGGCGCTCTATCAATGGTGCGTGCGGGCTTTCTCCCTGCTGCGCCACCGGCTCGGAATCAACATCAAGGTCCACGACGCCGACGGCCACATCGAAGCGGGCCAGATATTCCTGTTCAATCACTTCGCCCGCTTCGAAACCGTCATACCGCAGTACTTCATCTATCAGGCGACCGGCGCCTATTGCCGATGCGTCGCGGCACACGACCTCTTCCTCGGCAACGAGCGATTCGCGAAACTTCTGTGGGGCTGCGGCGCGGTCCCGAACGACCACCCGGGCCTGCTTCCCTTCCTCGCGGCCGAGATCCTGCGCGGCCGGAAGGTCATCTTCTTTCCCGAAGGAGAAATGGTCAAGGATCGCCGCATCGTCGACGAATCCGGACTCAATTTCTTCTCGCCGATGGCGCGAGCCGCCCGCAAGCACCGCCAAGGCGCGGCCGCTCTGGCGCTGATTCTAGAAGTCTTCAAGAAGCGCATCCTGTCTGTCTCCGAGGCCGGCGAAACCCAGCGGCTGGAGCGCTGGGTCCACGCCCTGGGCCTATCGGACGTCGACGCCTTGATCGAAGCGGCGCGCAAGCCCACGCTGATCGTGCCGGCCAACATCACCTTCTATCCGATCCACACCAGTGACAACATCCTGGGCAAAGCCGCCGAGTTCTTCGGCCAGGACCTCAGCGAGCCCGTCAAGGAGGAGCTGCTCATCGAAGGCAATCTCCTGCTCAAGCGCACGGATATGGACATTCGCTTCGGCAAGCCGATAAACCCGGAGGTAACCTGGAACCCGACCGACAGACTGATTCTAGACCAGGTTTTCGAGCAGGTCGACAGCCTGGAGGAGTTGTTCGCGCTCAAGGATACGGCCAGCCGCTGGATCGAGCGCATGGTCAACATGACGATGCGACGCAAAACGCACCGCCTGCGCGATCTCTGCATGCAAGAAATGTACGCGCGCATCACAGTGAACCTGAACCACTTGGCCTCCCGGCTGGTCCTTGCCTTGTTCGACCGAGGAACGACGGAGATCGAACTCGGCCGCTTCCATCGCCTTCTCTATCTGGCGTTCAAATATGCGCAAGAAGAGCCAACGATCCATCTGCATCGGAGCCTGACCGACCCGGCAAGCTATGACGGCATACACAACGGCACCAGCCGACTGGTCACGCAGTTCCTCGAGACCGCAATCTCATCGGGCTTGATCGAGATCACGGCCAAGGGCTACCGCTTCCTGCCGGCACTTCGCCAGCGGGATGGCAGCCGCGACCCGCGCCTGGAGAACGTCGTTGTCGTCTACGCCAACGAGATAGCACCGGTGTCGGCGGCCTGCCGTGCGGTCGATCGGGCACTGCGCACCGAGTGGTCGCTCGACGGCGCCGTTATGGCGCAACTCCTGTTCGACGACGAGAAGCGTGCCTACGCGCGGTGCCGGGAGTCCTATTCCCAACCGCAGCACGCCGATATCAACGATCGCGAGACAGCGACGGAAAGCGGCGAGCCCTTCCTGCTCGTCCCCAGGCGGCCCAAGCGCCTCGGCGTTGTCCTGGTTCATGGCTTCCTCGCCTCGCCGGCCGAAGTCAGGGAGTTCGGGCAAAAGTTGGCAAGCCTGGGCTATCCGGTGGTCGGTGTCCGCCTTGCCGGTCATGGAACCTCGCCGTGGGACCTGCGCGAGCGCAGCTGGCAAGACTGGCTCGCGTCGTCCCGGCGGGGCTACGAGATCATGGCAGAGCTCGGCGAACGCATCTGTCTCGTCGGGTTCTCTACCGGTGGCTCGCTCGCGTTGCACCTGGCGGCGGAGAACCCCCTAGGCCTATCCGGCGTCGTGGCTGTGTCACCCCCGATCAGGTTTCGCAACCGCAACCTGGCGTTCGTGCCCGTCATCCATGGTATCAATAAGCTGACCGAGTTGGCCTATACTCAAGAAGGGCTGATGCCGTTCCGGGTTCACGAATCGGAGCATCCTCACATCAACTACCGCCATGCCCCGATTAGCGGCCTGTTCGAGTTGCGTCGTGTGGCGGATGAATTGGAACGGCTTCTGGCGGGGATTGTCTGCCCCGTCCAGCTGATTCAGGGCTCGGACGACCCGATCACCGATCCGGAGAGCGCCCAGCTCATCTACGACAGACTCGGATCGGCCGAGAAAACGCTGCACAAGGTTCCGTCGCAACGGCACGGAATCTTGACCGAGAATATCGGAAACACCCAGGAGCTGATCGTCTCGTTCCTGGAGTCCCTGTCATCGTCGGCAACGCAAGACGCCGCGCCGGAGGCAAAGGTGGGCGACTCTCCAATGGAACCCGTCATTCAAGCGACCTCCGGAGAGCCAACGGTCGATCCGCCGTCGGCGGCACCCTCCGAGGAGGAGCCGAGAGCAAGCAGGGCCGGGCGCACGATCTCGCGATTGGTCGCACCCTTCCTCCGACCTTTCCGTCGTCAGCGCAAGGTCGAGGGACCGCAAACCGAGCGACCCTATCCCTGGGAAAAATCCTATCCCACCGGTGTCGATTGGCAACTCGCGGTCACGCCCAGGCCCCTCCCCGAGCTGCTCGACGAGGCCGTGCGAACCTATGGCGACCGGCCGTGCATGAGCTTCCGCGGCAAGCACTACCGCTATCGCGCGGTCGGCCGCCTAGTAGATCGGGCAGCCAGGGGCTTTCAGGCGCTCGGCGTACGCCGGGGAATCAAAGTCGGTCTGATGCTGCCGAACTGCCCCTACGCCGTGGTCTGTTTCTATGGCGTGCTCAAGGCCGGTGGTACGGTCGTCAACATCAATCCGCTCTACTCGGCGTACGAGATTGAGCGTCAAATTGCCGATTCCGGCGCGCGCATCCTCGTCACGCTCGACCTCAAGGGCCTTTACGAAAAGGTGGCCGGCCTGGCTCGCGAAGGCGGACACATCGAGAAACTGGTCGTCTGCCGCATGAAGGGCGTGCTCCGCTTTGCCGAGAAGGTCGTTTTCGACTTTCTAAAAGGGGCCGATGTCGCGGCGGTTCCGGACGACGAGCGACATCTCACTTTCGAGCGGCTGATCGGCAACGACGGTGCGGTTGCGCCGGTGACCATCGACCCGCTGTCGGATACCGCGGTGCTCCAGTACACCGGCGGCACCACCGGGCAGCCGAAAGGCGCCCAGCTGACCCATGCCAATCTCTATATCAATGCAGCGCAGCTCGTCCTCTGGGCGCCCGACGTAAAGCTCGGCCAGGAGAAGTCGCTGGCGGTGCTGCCGCTGTTCCACTCGTTCGGCATGACCGCGGTGATGAATTTGAGCCTTTGGATCGGCGCCGAAATCGTTCTGCTGGCTAAGTTCCAGACCGCGGAGGTTCTCACCACGATCCATCGCGAGAAACCTACCATCTTCATTGGTGTACCGACCATGTTCTCGGCCCTGACCACGGCTCGGGACATCGCCAAGTACGATCTTTCGAGCCTCAGAGTGTGCATTTCTGGCGGCGCCCCGCTGCCGGGGGAGTTGCAACGCCACTTCGAGACGCTCTCCGGCTGCGAGCTCGTCGAGGGTTATGGCCTCAGCGAGGCCAGCCCGGTGTGTACGGTCAACCCGCTGTCCGGCGGCAAATCGGGATCTGTCGGGCTGCCGCTGCCCGGCACAGCGATCGAGATCGTGTCGTTGGAAGACCCGGACCGGAGGCTAGGGGTCGGCGAGCGGGGCGAGATCTGCGTCACCGGCCCTCAGGTCATGGCTGGCTATGCCAACCGGGCGAAAGAGAATGTGGACATCTTCCAGGGTGCCCGCCTCCACACCGGCGATGTCGGCTATCTGGACGAGGACGGCTATCTTTACATCGTCGATCGGATCAAGGATCTGATCCTCAGCGGCGGCTTCAATGTCTATCCGCGCCAGATCGAAGAAGTGATACATCTGCATCCGGCCGTCGACGAGGTCGCCGTCTGCGGTGTGCCCGATCCGCACCGCGGGGAGATCGTCAAGGCCTACGTCAAGTTGCGTCAGGGTGCTTCGGTGACCGCAACGGAGCTGCGCGAGTTCCTGAAGGACAAGCTGGCGCCGTTCCAGATGCCGCGGCAGATCGAGTTCCGCGAAGCGCTGCCGAAAACGCTGATCGGCAAGATATCGAAGAAGGATCTGATCGCTGAGGCGACGGCGACCCAACCTACTGCCGATCCGGCCCTGAGGGCCGAGGCCTAGTGGCAAAAACAGGGTTTGACGATGAAGAATGTCGTGATCGCGGGATATGTCCGGTCTCCCTTTGCACCGGCCACGAAGGGCGAGCTCCGAAAAGTGCGTCCGGACGAATTGGTGGCCCAGGTCGTCAAAGGCCTGATCCGCAAGACCGGCATAGAGCCCGCCGACGTCGAGGACCTGATCCTGGGCTGCGCCTTTCCCGAAGGCGAGCAGGGACTGAACGTGGCGCGGCTGGTGGTCTTTCAGGCGGAGCTACCGCAGTCGGTCGCCGGCGCTACTGTCAATCGCTTCTGCGGCTCGTCCATGTACGCGATTCACATGGCCGCCGGCGCCGTTCGAATGAACGCCGGCGAGGCCTTCATCTGCGCCGGCGTCGAATCGATGA
>JBOHKJ010000274.1:0-3544 GCA_050728975.1 Kiloniellales bacterium
GCGCAGGCGCAGCAGCAGGCGCGCCTGCCCGCGACCCGCAACAGCGGCTGGCGCCTGCAGCTCTCGAGCCTTCAGCCGCTCGATCGTGCGCAGGCGACCTGGAGCCGGCTCGAGGATTCGCACCCGGCGCTGGCCGGCCTGACGTTTCTGCCGGAGCCACTGGTCCTGAACGGCCGCGATTTCGCCCGCGTGCTGGCGGGACCGCTCGACGAGAGCGAGGCCAGGCGGCGCTGCGAGGCGCTGGAAATCGCCGGAATCTACTGTCTCCCCGTCGCCGGCAGCCCCGGGTATGGGACCGTCGTGGAGGAGCCGCCGGCGGGCAATCCTGCGCCGCCGGTGCCGACCGACTCCGCACCGCTGCCGGGCAACCCAAGCCCGCAGCCATCGAGCAGCCTTGCGCCGACCCCGCTCGGCGCGCCCCCCGAGCGGCCGACGGTCGCCAGCTTGTCCCAAGGGGAAACGACGACGCGACAGCCGGCCGATCTGGCCGCGCCCTGCCTGCTGCAACCGGGCGCCGCACCGCAGCGCCTGGTGCCGACCGACAACGACTTTCGCGCCGGCTACGAAGCGGCGGGACGGGGCGCTTTCGACCTCGCGATCGCCTACTACGGCCGCGCGCTGAGGACCGTCGGACTCGACGACAACTTGCGGGCGCTGATCCACTTCAACTGCGCCAACGCGCTCCATTATCGCGGCGACTTCGTCCGCGCCACCGCCAACTTCGACCGCGCGCTGTCGCTGAACGACCGGCTCGTCGACGCGCACTACAACCGCGGCTTCAGCCATCGGGCGCTCGGCAAGACCGGCGAGGCCACGGTCGATTTTCGCACCGCCCACGACATGGGGCTGCGGCGGCTGGGCGTGCGCGCGCCCGACTACGCGCCGCCGAAGTAGCCCCTTCCCCGCCGCTCTCCTCGCGAGCTCTCCATCTCAGGTTTCGGTGCGGTTCTTGCGCCGGCGGTTCATGGCGAGAATGTTGAGCGCCTCGACGCCGGCCGAAAACGCGATCGCGAAATAGAGGTAGCCGCGCGGCACGTGGACGCCGAGCCCGTCGGCCACCAGCGCCATGCCGACCAGCAGCAGGAACGACAGCGCCAGCATCTTGGAGGTCGGATAGCGCTGGATGAAGGCGCTGACCGGCCCCGAGGCCAGCAGCATGACCAGCACCGCAATCACCACCGCCGCGGACATCACGCCCAGGCGGTCGGTCATGCCGACCGCAGTGATGATGGAATCGAGCGAGAACACCAGGTCGAGCACCAGGATCTGACCGATCGCCCCCGACATGGTCGCGCGCCTCGGGCCGCCCTCGGGATGGTCGGTGCCCTCGACGGTGTCGTGGATCTCCATCGTTCCCTTGGCGAGCAGGAACAGGCCGCCGGCGAAGAGGATGATGTCGCGCCAGGAGACGACGAACTCGCCGAGCGAGAACAGCGGCGCGGTGAGCCCCACGATCCAGGCCAGCGAGGCCAGCAGCGCAAGGCGCCCGAAAAGCGCGAGCGCCAGGCCGAGCCGGCGCACGAAAGCCTGCTTCTCCGGCGGCAGCCGGGCGGCGATCACCGAGATGAAGATCACGTTGTCGATGCCGAGCACGATCTCCAGCGCGGTCAGCGTGAGCAGCGCCGACCAGAGGTCGAGATCGAGAAGGAAGGAGAGCATGGGAAGGGACCCCTGGCCGGTTTGACGGGTGAGGCGAAGCTAGAGGAATTGCCGGCCCGAGGGAATCGGTGGATGGGGAGGCGGGCCTTCCGCGAATCCGGCGAGCCGGCGTAGCCTCCGGCCACCATGAACGGCTTCGCCATCGCGGTCTTCGCGCTCTGCTACCTCGGCATGGCGCTCGGCCGCGTGCCGGGCCTCAAGCTCGACCGCGCGGGAATAGCACTGCTGGCGCTGGCCAGTCTGCTCGCCGCCGGCGCGCTCGACCTGTCGGCCTGGGCGGGCGCGGTGAACGTCCCCACCGTCACCCTGCTGTTCGCGCTGATGCTGCTCTCGGCGCAGCTCCAGGCCGCCGGCTTCTACGATTTCTGCGCCGCGCGCATCGCCGCCGCCCGGCTCTCGCCGCGCGGGCTACTGGCGCTGGTCGTCGCGGTGTCGGGCGGGCTCTCGGCGATCCTCGCCAACGACGTCGTGGTCTTCGCCTTGACGCCGCTGCTGGCGGCGGGAATCGTGCGCCGCCGGCGCGACCCCAGACCTTACTTGCTGGCGCTCGCCGCAGCCGCCAACGCCGGCTCGGCGGCGACGGTCATCGGCAATCCGCAGAACATCCTGATCGGCCAGGTCGGCCAGCTCGACTTTCTCCACTTCCTGGCGATTTGCGGGCCGCCGGCCGCGATCGCGCTGGCTCTGGTTTACTTTTGCATCGCCTGGGCATGGCGCGAGGAGCTGGCGACAGCACGCGAAGAGGGCGAGACGGCGCGCGAAGCGCCGCCGGTGCCGCTCGACCGCTGGCAGACCGCGAAAGGCGCGCTCGCCGCGGCGGCGATCGTCATCCTCTTTCTCAGCGACCTGCCGCACGAGATCGGCGCGCTCGCCATCGCCGCGCTGCTGCTGGCCTCGCGCCGGCTTTCCAGCCGCGACATGCTGGGCACGGTCGACTGGCACCTGCTGCTGCTCTTCGCCTGCCTGTTCGGCGTGACGGCCGCCTTCGGCGCGACCGGCTTGCCCGGTGAGGCGCTTCAGTGGCTGGCGGCGCGCGGGCTGGCGCCGGAGAGCCTCGCGCTGCTGCTGCCGATCTCGCTCGCCGCCTCCAACACGGTCGGCAACGTGCCGGCGGTGATCCTGATCCTCGGCATCTGGCCGGCGCCGCCGGAAGGCGCGCTCTACGCGCTGGCGCTGCTCACCACGCTGTCGGGCAACCTGCTGCTGACCGGCTCGATCGCCAACCTGATCGTCGCCGAGCGGGCGCAGGCCGTCGGCCTGCGCCTCTCCTTCGCCGACTTCGCGCGCGCCGGGATTCCGATGACGCTCGCCTCGCTCGCTGTCGCCGCACTGTGGCTGTGGGCGGTCGGCGCGGTCGTCGTGTAGACGCGCTAGCCCTCGAGCGGCCGGTAGATCTCGCTATCGACCCGCGTCATTTCCAACAGGCTATGAAGTGGATTTCTGCCGACGGGACAAGCGCATAAACAAGATGCAGAATATCGTCGCGAACGGCGGGGCGCTAGAATGCGCGCAGCGCGAGGTAGAAACCGACGATCCCGAGCGCGGCCAGCACGAGGCGGCGGAACGCGGCCTCGGGGATGTGGCGGCGCAGGCGCTGGCCGAGCCACTGCCCGGCGAGCGCCGGCACCAGCGCCAGCGAGGACAGCAGCAGAAGCTCGCCGCTCAAGACCTCGTGCCGCCCGAGCGCCAGGCCCAGGATGCCGAACGACGAGAGGAACCAGACGCCGAGCGCCTGGATGAAAAAGTCGCGCGGAAAGCCCATCGCCTGATAGAGCGCGAAGGTCGGGATCACGGCGATGCCGGTCAAGCCGGTCAGCAGGCCGCCGAGCGCGCCCACCAGCGGCTTCAGCCAGAGCTCGTGACGGCCCGGCGCGGGCAGCGGCGG
>JBOHKJ010000275.1:0-4903 GCA_050728975.1 Kiloniellales bacterium
TCTGGGCGCCCATGTTCTCGAACTTGTCGTTGAGCTCGATCTCCTTGGCGACGGTCACGCCGTCCTTGGAGATGCGCGGCGCGCCGAACGACTTGTCGAGCACCACGTTGCGCCCCTTGGGACCGAGGGTGACCTTCACCGCGTCGGCCAGGATGTCGACGCCGCGCAGCAGCTTGCCTCGCGCGTCGGCTCCGAATTTCACTTCCTTGGCAGCCATGTTTTTGTCTCTCCTGCTTTTCCTGCTTTGCGCTAGGCGGCCTTCTTGGCGGCCTTGGGGCCTTCCTTGGCCGACTTGACGCCTTCGATCACGCCCAGGATGTCGGACTCCTTCATGATCAGGAGCTCCTTGCCGTCGATCTTGACCTCGCTGCCGGACCACTTGCCGAACAGCACCCGGTCGCGGACCTTGACGTCGAGCGGCTGGATCTCGCCGCGCTCGTCGCGGGCGCCGGGGCCCACAGCCACCACCTCGCCCTCCATCGGCTTCTCCTTGGCGGTGTCGGGGATGATGATCCCGCCCGGGGTGCGCTCGTCCTGCTCGATCCGGCGGACCACGACGCGATCATGTAACGGCCTGAATTTCATGGATTTCCCTCCAAGCTTCCTTGCTGTCTCACGGTTCTCTCGGATGCTTAGCACTCATCGGCTGACAGTGCTAACAGACCAGGATGTAAGGCAAAGCGGCCACCGCCGCAAGCCCCCAGAGCACGATCCGGAAAAGTGGCCGCCACTTTTCCGGGGGAATCATTCTCAAGCTATTGAATCAGAACAGGATTCGCGGGTCGGATCGATCCGATACGATCCTGCTCCAGCAGCTTGTTTTCGCGGGGCCGGGCGGTCAACCGAGCCCATCAGCGTGGGTATGACCAGAGCATCGAGACCGGTAGTGCTATCAATCTGGGGCCGAAGGACAATAGGTGCTCGCCGGCATAGACAAGGAATCCCACACCGCGATGGTTTTTGCCCGGACCGTCCGTCATGAACCACTGCATGTGACGGAAATCGCCCTTGCTGGCGGTCGAGGAGGCCTTCATTTCGAACAGCGCCATGATCTTGCCGGGCGCCTCGGCGAGGAGGTCGATCTCGCGGCCGTCGGCGCGCCAATGCCAGAGAGACCAATGCCTAGCCAGATAGGGCAGCGATTTCTCGATCTCGGTAAACACGAGGGTCTCGAACAGGGCGCCAAACGCTTCCGGGTCGCCCTTCAGGCCGAAGCTGTTAGAGTCCTCGCCACGCAGCGCCGTCGCAATCCCTGTATCCATGAAGTGAAGCTTGGGCGACCTGATCTCGCGCCGCGCCTTTGACGACGACCAAGCGCCCAGGCGCAGCACGATGCCGAGCTTGGTTAGCGCATCGACATAGTCGCTCAGTGTCTCAAATTTGACGCCGAGGTCACTTGCCAAGTTGCTTGGACTGAATTCCTGCGCTGTCCGTGCTGCGGCCTGGAAGATCAGCCGGCGAACGACATCCGGCTTTCGTACCGCATGCACTGCTGCCAGATCGCGCTCGATAATGCTGTCCACGTAGCTCTTGCAGCGCTGCATCCGATTGCGGTCGACGAGCGTGCGAAACTCGGGAAATCCACCCCGAAGAATCAAATCTATTACATCGTGGCGTGAATAGACGGCCGGCTTCGGCAGACGCTTCAGGATGTTCGCCGGATCCTCGCTCGCGGCGTCGAGCAGCAGGCAAGGCCCGGCGCCGACGGTCTCTGCGGCGCTGAACGGCCGGAGTGTCAATGTCGTGACGCGCCCGGCCAGGGAATCAATCGCTTTGCCGGAGGTGAAGATGTCGGAGGATCCCGTGAGAAGAAAATGACCGCGCCGATTGTCTGCATCGACGATGCGCTTCAAGGCGAGGGTGATGTCCGGCAGGCGCTGAACCTCATCGATCGCGATGGGCAGGCCGGTGTCCGCCGCGTCGTCCGACAAAGCCTTCAGCTGGCCATAGGGGTCGAGCGCCAAGGCCTGGCGCACGCCATCGTCGTCGAGGGTCAGGTAGGCTGCGGAGTCGATGAGGTCGCGCACCAGCGTGGACTTGCCATCCTGTCTGGGGCCGATGACATTGACCACCCGGCTGTCTTGCAGGGCAGCTGCCAGGGGAGATGTAAGATGGCGTGGCACCAGGGACATGAGATCCGGTCTCTATCCGCGAGATGTCCACTGATATAGTCGAGGAAAGTCCATTACACAATCCGCGAAATCTCCGTTATTAACTATGTGAAAAGTCCATTACACAATCCGTGAAAAATCGATTAGATGCGGTAGAAAAGCTCCGATTCTCACATAAGTTATTGATATAACACGCTATTATCAGGAGAGCCGGCGCCCCTTTCCGTCCCTCGCAGACCCCGGCGTTCCGTCCCCCTAATCCGCCGCCAGCGCCCGCTCGGGCGTCAGGGTGCGCCCCAGGCGCACCGCGGTCTGGCCCTTGCGGAAGCGCCAGGAGGGCATCACCAGCACGCAGCCGTCGTAGGGCGCGAGGATCGTCCGCCCGCCGTCCTCGGCGATCGGCTCGCCTCGCGCCAGCACTTCCAGGCCGGCGAAGGGGCGCACGAAGCGGAAGGCGTCGCTCTCGACCGTGACCGCCTCGGTCACCTCGATGAAGCGCTGCGGGAGCGGCTTCGGGAATTCCGCAACGAAAGCCGGTTCGACAACCTCCAGGCCGGCGAGAAAGCGCAGCGTGACCTCCCAGGCTACCGCGGCGCTCGCCGCCTCGTAATGCCGGCCGCATTCGACCAGCAGCGCGTTCCTCGGACTGGCCGGATCGCCGAATGCGCCGTAGTCGCGCAGCCGCCGGCCGGCGGCATGGCCGGCATCGCTCACCACCAGCGCCGGCACACCGACCCGCGCGGCGAGCCGCCGCCCCTTCTCGTGCGGCCCTGCGAGCGTCAGCGGCGGCGAGGGCGCCTGCATCGAATGGAGGTCGAGCAGGACATCCACGCTGTCGATCAGCGGACGCAACGCGCGGGCCCGATTGAGCTCGTGGCTCGGCCCCCGGGCGCGCTCAGGCGCGCGCTCAGGGGCGCTCTCGGCGCCGTCGAGCGTTTCCCGATCCCACAGGCGGTTGAGATCCTGGTCGAGGAAGCGCGCGGCGTTGGGCGCGTGGGGAGCCAGCGACTCGAAGGCCGCGGCGTTGGCGAAAACCACCGACAGCCGCCCGCGCCGCGGCCGCACGCGAGCGCGCAGCAGGCGGTCGAGCGCCACGGCGCCGCAGATCTCGTTGCCGTGGACCAGCGCGACCAGCGCCACGTGGGGCCCGGGCGCCCGCGCCTCGAAGCAGTGGACGTAGTCGAGCCCGCAGTTGCCGGCCGCGTGGGCGGAGATGTCCGGCAGCGTCAGGCCGGGCCGGGCGCGCTCGGGGGCGGGCTCGACCGGACGGTCGTCTTCCGCGGACTGCGGCATGATCTTCGCTCCGTCGCTGACGCTCGGGTCGCCTCGACGCGAGTCTAGCCTGGGCGCGATCGGGCGCAACGCTCTGCCGATGCGGATCGGCCGCCGCTTGCGTCTGCGCGTTATCTATTGCACCCATGGCATGTTTATTGCTGCGCTGCGCGTGAGTGGCGCGCTCCTCGGCACGCCACAGCGTCGGGTCTTGGAGTGAAGAATCGTGTCGCAGCACCTTCGCCTGGGAATCGCCCTGATCGTCCTTGTCGTCTTCTTGCATGCCGTCGATCGGCCCGCCGCGGCGGAAGAGCGAAGCGACCGCGCCGCCAGGCCGTTCGGGGACTTGCCCGCGATCTCCTCCGGAAGCCTGGGCGGGCTTTCGGCGCAAGGCCTCGCCGACACGCCGACGCTGCCGGACCATGCCGGCGACCTTGCGGTCATCCTGTGGGACGAAACCAAGCCCGGCCGGCCCAAGCTGCAGGCCCAGGCCATGAGCGGCAGCGGCTCGATCGTGATCAACGGCGTTGCGCGCTGATCGCAACCCGTCGGACCCTCCCGCCCTGTAAAGCCTCCCTGCGGCCTTGTAACGCTCCCCGAACAGCGGCGTAAACCAGGCTTTACAGCGTCGCCCCGCGCGGCGCCTCGGCGCTCGCATGAATATCGCAGTCCTGCGCCATAAAGCGGGCGCATCCGCGCCGCCGCGGGGCTGGCACAACGCTTGCTACTCCTCCCTCTAGACGCGGCCGCCATTTCTTGTCGACCGGCGGCGGCGTCTGGTCGGTTGCCGTCCGGCAGGAAGCCGGAGGGACACTTGGCCGAGCGGTGGATCGAGTGCGTCGAGCCGCCGCGCCAAAGCGCAGGTGCGGCGAACGCACTGCAATATGAAAAGGAGCAATCCATGAGAAAACTTCTTGCGGGAGCCTCGGTCCTGGCGCTCTTGGCCTTTGCGGGCCCGGCGCTGGCCGACGATCTGCAATACGTCGATATCGATGTCACCAACAGCGGCATCGACCTCGACGACTCCGACTTCAACGAAGATGCGATCAGCATCAACGTCAATCGCCAGTCCATCGACAATACGGTCGACACCGAAGACGGTGCCAATGTGGTCGAGGACGACGGCCTCTACAACGGCGACCTGTTCTTCGGCAACAAGACCTTCGAAGAGCAGAAGGTGAACAACAACAACGTCAACTCCGGCGTCAACGCCGGCCAGCAGAATGGCATCGCCGTTTCCATCGACGTCAACGACAAGGACGGCGCGCTTTCGCTCAACGTGCTCGACCAGAACGGCCACAACAGGGTCGGCAACGACGGCAATTTCGGCGCCGACCTCGACGATCTGGTCGACGGGTCCGAGTACGACGCCGAGATGTGGTTCGGCGACAAGACCTTCGAGAAGCAAAAGGTCAACAACAACAACCTGAACACCGGCATCAACGCCGGCCAGCAGGGTGGCATCGCGGTCGCGGTCAGCGGCAACCCCTTCGGGTTCCCCATTATCGACAATAACGACT
>JBOHKJ010000276.1:0-3093 GCA_050728975.1 Kiloniellales bacterium
ATCCGGAACTATCGAAGATACGCCTACCGGGTACTGCGAAACCTAGTGCGCGACTACGTCCGCCGCTCCCGCAGCGGGATCAAGACAATCCCATTCGACGAAGAGATAGGCTCGATCGTCAACGGCCTTCCGAGACAGGCGATCCAAATGGAGTTTCGTGAGCTCGCCGAGGCCCTCGAGTGCCTGCCGCTGACCCAGCGCGAGGTGGTTCTGTTGGTAGGGCTGGAGGGTTTGAGCTACGAGGCGACCGCGGAAATCCTCGGCTTGCCGATCGGGACGGTCATGTCCCGCCTCAGTCGCGGCCGCAGGGCGCTGAAACGCCGTTTGGGAAAGGCCGAGAGCTGACGCTCCCCAGCGAATCAAGCCGCGGTCTGCGCCGAACCGGGGGCGGGCGACCGGCTGTCTCCGCGACCCCGAACCGAAAGGAATGCGGCGGCATCCATTTGGACCTCGATCGTAGTTCCCGGCGGACTCGTGACCACGACCTCGCTGCCTATCTGTTTGGCAAAAGCATAGATCAGACCGAAGCCAAGGCTGTCGGGTGCAGAGGCTAGGCTGTCCGCGCCGAGCATTGCCGACGGCAGGCCCACGCCATTGTCGGCCACCGTCAGGGTCACGGTGTGTGGGTCTGGGTGCTCGATCCGCACTTCGATCGTTCCCGTACGGTCGCCAGGAAAGGCATGCTTCAACGCATTCGTCATGGCTTCGGTGACCAGCAAGGCAATCGGGATCGCCTTGTCGGACGGAACCAGGAAATCCGGAGTGGATGTATGCAGCGCGACCCGACGCTGCACATCCTCGAGGCTAGTCATGACCGTCTGGCAAAGCTCAGTCATGAAGGATCTGAGGTCGACCAGGCGTACGTCGTCGCCTTCGTAGAGGTAGCGATGAACCAGAGCCAGCGCCCGTACCCTGGTCTTGATTTCCTCGATGGCAGTACGAGCATCGGGCGACGGCACAGTCTTGCCATGAATATTGAGAAGACTGGTGACGATTTGCAGATTGTTTTTGACCCTGTGATGAATCTCGCGCAGCAGGACATCCTTTTGCTCCAGCGAACGCTTCAACTCCTCCTCACGAGCTTGAATCCGGCTGGCGACCAACATGAGAGTATCGCCCAGGTCGCGCAACTCAGTCGGCGCATGGGTCAACTCAAGTTTAGCTGAGTAGTCTCCGCGGCCATAGGCGTTCGCCATGCGACGCAGAGCCGCGGTCCAGCGGGTCACTAGGTAGCGCGTGCCGAGCCAGGCGGCGCCGATACCCATTAGCCAGATGGCGGCTATGCTCAGGATCTGAGTTACGAAGCTCTTCTGCAACAAGCCCAGCGTGGCCGCAGAGGGCATCCCAAACAGCACAGTTACGTCGCCGTGAGGAAGGGCGACGCTGGAGTAGACCCGCGGCACGTCGTCGATCCCGACCGCCTCGAAGTCGATCAAGCGCCGGTTTGCAATTTCCTGGATCAAGTCCGGTTTAACGACCGATCTGAGATCATTGGTGGTCGGGCGTTCTGACGCGATCTTGGGCAAGGCGGGGTTGGCGTTGTCGAGATAGAGCGATCGGTCCGCAAGGACGTTTCCATTGCTGTCCAGCAGGAAGAATACACTATCGGTAGGTAATGCCGCTTCGCGCATGAACGCGGTCAACCAGTAGAGTTCGATGGCAGCGACGAGAACGCCGTGGAACTGACCTGCCTCGCCATAAACCGGAAGGGCCGCGACAATCACCGGATAGCGCGAGTCGGGAGCGAAGGTGTAGTCGCTGATCGTAAAGTTGCGATAAAAGCTGACTTGGTGGAACCAATCGCGATCCTTCACGGAAGTCTGATTCTCACTGGTGGCGCAGATCGGCATTCCTTGCGGGTCGTAGAGTGCCAAGCCGGCGATCTCGCGAGTGCTATCCAGGACATTGGCCATCGTGCTGCGGCAAGCCCCCAGCGACTGATCGCGAATGGCTGGTTGCTCGGCCAGCCGTTGCAACAACTGCCCCATATCGTCGAAGAACTTGCGTTCGTACGTCGATGCCAGGCTCGCTAGCTGACGAACCTGTAACTTTGCCCGTACCTTGTGGTCGGCGAAGGTTTCCCAGGTGAAATAAACACTGAGCGCCGTCGGTGGCAGTAGGATGATCGCGAATAGCAACGCGAGGCGTCGCGTCAGTGAGCCGCCGAACCAATGAGAGGACCTGGTGACGGGCAAGAGAACCTTCCGCCTTTCGACCGCCGCTTCAGCTTAGCCAACGGCACGCAAGGACGAAGGCGTTCCGTGTGAGAAAAGCGCCTGATAGATGGTGACCTTGAGGACATCGGGCTCGAATGGCTTGGTGACCAAATAGGTCGGCTCGGTGCGCTCTCCGGTCAAAAGGCGCTCAGGGTAGGCGGTGATGAAGATCACAGGCACATCCATGGTGCCGAGAATTTCCGTAGCTGCGTCAATCCCCGAGCTGCCATCGCCCAATTGAATGTCGGCTAGGACGATGCCGGGCCGCTTGGCTTTTGCCGCCGCCACCGCTTCGTCCTTGGTCGTGGCCGTGCCTACGACTTTGTGCCCCATCTCCGAGACGATGCCGGCGATGTCGAAGGCGATCACAGGCTCGTCCTCGATAATGAGGACCGTGGTTGCGGCCTGATCGCTCAAGTCAGCTCTGGCGCGCTGCAGCAGGAGTTCCGCCGTGGCGGTCGTAATGCCGAGGATTGCCGCCGTCTCGGCGATGGCGAAGCGTTCGACGACCGTTAGGAGGAGGACGCAGCGTTCGTGCTGCGGGAGCTTCAGGATCTGTGATTCGAGCCGATCACCAGACGGACTTTGCACGGCTTCGCCGTTGTTCAGCTTTTCGCCGATCCGGCCCCAGACTTCGTGGAATAGCTGAAACAAGGCCAGCCGGGGCGGGTCACCCGCCTTCAGCTGCTCGGGCTCGGTCAAGAGTGCTTCGAGGCAGACGCGAACGTACTTGTCGCCGCGCTCTTGCGAGCCGCAAAGGGCGCGCGCGTAGCGCCGCAGATAGGGGAGATGGTGGACGATCTCATTCCCGTTGTTCGGCATGGCTATCCAAACCTCCGTTCGTTCTTTTGGCCCCGACTTTGCGCAACTGGGACCG
>JBOHKJ010000277.1:0-2493 GCA_050728975.1 Kiloniellales bacterium
CGCCACCCTCTCCTCCCTAAAGCGAGGAGAGGGCTGCCAACGCAAGGCTCAGTGGGGGCGCCCGCATGACTAGACCGATCGCGCTGACCGGCCCCCACACCAGGGACGGCGCCGCCAGGCCGAAGGCCAAGGCGCCGGCGCGGGTCGCCTACGTCAACGCGCGCCTCGTCGATCCGGAGAGCGGGCTCGACGAGAAGGGCGCGCTGCTGACCGAGGGCGAGGCGATCGCCGATCTCGGCCCGCGCCTCTTCAACGCGGGCGTGCCCGAGGGGATCGAGCAGGTCGACTGCCTCGGCCACCTGCTTTGCCCGGGCCTGGTCGATGCGCGGGTCGCGCTGCGCGAGCCCGGCGAGGAGCACAAGGAGACCATCCTCAGCGCCAGCCGCGCGGCGGCGCGCGGCGGGGTCACCTCGATGGTGGCGCTGCCCGACACCGACCCGCCGGTCGACGACGTCTCGGGGGTCGAGTACGTGGCGCGGCGCGCCCGCGAGAACAAGCTGGTCAAGGTCTACACCTACGGCTCGATCACCCGCGAGCTGAAGGGCGAGGAGCTGACCGAGATCGGCCTGCTCTCCGAGTTCGGCGCGCTCGGCTTCACCGACGCCAACCGGCCGGTCGCGAGCGCGCGGGTGATGCGCCGCGCGCTCTCCTACGCGCGCGCCTTCGGCAGCGTCATCGTCCAGAAGCCGGGCGAGCCCGCGCTCGCCGAGGGCGCCATGAACGAGGGCGAGCTGGCGACGCGCCTCGGCTTGACCGGCATCCCGGCCGCCGCCGAGGTGATCGGGCTGGAGCGCGACATCCGGCTGGTCGAGCTGACCGGCGGGCGCTACCACGCCGCGCTCGTCTCCTGCGCCGAGTCGGTGGCGGTGATCCGCGCCGCCAAGGCGCGCGGTCTCGCGGTCACCTGCGACACCGCGCCGCACTACTTCACCCTCAACGAGAACGCGGTGGGGGATTACCGCACCTTCGCCAAGGTCGACCCGCCGCTCAGGAGCGAGGACGACCGCGAGGCGGTGGCCGAGGCGGTGGCCGACGGCACGATCGATATCGTGGTCTCCGACCACGCCCCCCACGACCAGGAATCCAAGCGCCTGCCGTTTGCCATGGCCGAGGCCGGCATCGCCGGGCTGGAGACGCTGCTGCCGCTCAGCCTCGCGCTGGTGCACCAGGAGCGGCTTGCGCTGCCCGACCTGCTGCGGCGTCTCACGCTCCAGCCGGCGGCGCTGCTCGGCCTGCCGTGCGGGCGTCTTGCCGCAGGCGCGCCGGCCGACCTCGCGCTGATCCACCTCGTCTCGGCCTGGAAGATCGATCCCGACGCCTTTGTAAGCAAATCGAAAAACTCGCCTTTCGACGCCCATCCGGTCGAGGGCCGCGCCTTGATGACGGTTGTGGACGGGCGGGTTATCTTCGACGGCCGCGCGCATTAGCGCGGGTGGCCGAGATCGCTGCCGATATTCGCTGCCGGAGCCCCGAATGCCCGATCCTTTGTCCTGGGACCTCGCCGGACCTTATTTGCTGGTAACCGCGCTCGGCGCGTACCTGTTGGGCTCGATTCCCTTCGGAGTGATCCTGACCCGGCTCGCCGGGCTCGGCGATCTGCGCGGCATCGGCTCCGGCAACATCGGCGCCACCAACGTGCTCCGCACCGGGCGCAAGGACCTGGCCGCGCTCACTCTTCTATTGGACGGCGCCAAGGGCTGGGTCCCGACCTTTCTCGCCGGCCATTTCTGGGGCCCCGACGCCGCCCTGGTGGCGGCGCTCGCCGCGCTGCTCGGCCACATCCTGCCGCTCTGGCTCAGGTTCCGCGGCGGCAAGGGTGTCGCGACCGCGCTCGGCGCCTTCCTGGCGCTCGCCTGGCAGGTCGGCCTGCTCGCCATGCTGGTGTGGGTGATCGCGGCCGTCCTCTCCCGCTACTCCTCGGTCGCCAGCCTGCTGTCGGTCGCCAGCGCGCCGCTCTGCTTCTGGTTCGTGGTCTTCGACCTCCAGCGCCTGGAGCTGACGGCGGTGATGGCGCTCATTATCTGGATCCGCCACAGCGAGAACATCGGGCGCCTGCTGAAGGGGACCGAATCCAAGATCGAGATCGGGGGCAAGGCCAGATGAGCGCCGACGGGGGATATCTCGAGCGGGTGGAGCGGCTCGACCGGCTGCGCCTCATCCGCTGCAACCAAGTCGGCCCGGCGACCTTCCGCGCCCTGCTGCAGCAGTTCGGCTCGGCCCGCGCCGCGCTCGACGCGTTGCCGGAGCTGGCGCGCCGTGGCGGCAAGGAGCTCGCCCCGCCTTCGCGCGACGAAGCCGAGCGCGAATGGCAAGACCTGGAAGCGCTCGGCGGCCGCTTCCTGCTGCTCGGCGAGCCCGACTACCCGCCCTTGCTCTCCCACCTGGAGGACGCGCCGCCGCTGCTGGCGGCCCTCGGCAAGGTCGAGCTCGGCCAGCGCCCGCGCGCGGTCGCGCTCATCGGCGCCCGCAATGCCTCGGCCAACGGTCGCCGCT
>JBOHKJ010000278.1:0-9101 GCA_050728975.1 Kiloniellales bacterium
GCATCGGCCTTCGGCTCCTGCCTGCAGCGCCGGTCAAACGGGCGAACAGCCGCCGCGACACAAAGCCGCCGACACCGGGCGCACTCCGGACCGCAGCCACTGTTCGGCGCGCGTGCGACAGCGATCTCGTTCGAGCCCAAGCCACAGCAACTTTCTGGCGCCGGCTGGCTCACGCTTAACAAGCCGTTGCGAACTTTGTCCCAACTATGACACCGCGTCGCTCGGAGAATTTTCAGACATGCCCCCTACCGTCACGAGCATACGACGAACGCATGGGAGTTGGGTGGAGATGATGGTGCGCGTTGTCGCAGACCGGGGCCGCGAACGCCTCCGGGCGCGGCAGTTGGAGACGCGGTGGCTTGCCAAAGGGCTTGGCTTGTTGACGGCGCTGCTGGTCGGCTTGACGGTCAGTGGAGCACCGGCCAACCCGATCTCCAACATGACCGGAGGACGCGACCTGGCAGCGGTCGTAAGCGCGCTCTCCGACAGCACACCGGCACCCTTCGGCACCAAGGCGATCCCGACGAGATCCCGGAACGATGCGCCGCAGTGGAAGGCCGTGCTGGCGCGCATGCCGCAGTCCGGCGGCGCACTCGCCGATTGCCCCGGCGGCTCTTGCTCCGGCAGCAGCCAGGCCCTGTGGCAGCAGCTTCTGCACGCGGCCGGCGGCGCAACAACGCTGCGCCAGCTTCAACTCGTTAACAGCTTCCTGAATCGCTGGCCCTATCGCCGCGACAGCGAGCTTTACGGCAGCAGCGACCGTTGGGCGACCCCGGCAGAGTTTCTGGTCCGCTCGGGCGATTGCGAGGATTTCGCGATCGCAAAATACTTCGCCTTGCGCGCGTTGGGCGTTCCCGCCGAGACCATGAGGGTGGTCGCCGTCGAGGATCAGATTCAGGGCCAACATCACGCCGTGCTGACCGTTGCATTGGGGACCGAGACGTTGGTTCTGGATTCGCGAAGTAATCTCATCCTGCCCGACCGGCGCTACCGTCACTATCGGCCGCTGTTCTCGGTCAACGAGACGGGCCATTGGCTGCATCTGGATCGCCGAAGCAGCGATGCGTTGGAAACCGCCGCCGGAAGCTAGACGCGAAGTCGAACGCGACAAAGAACCGGCCGGAAGCCAAGCCCTCCCGGCCGGTTTCGCTTGCGATCCGAGGCCGACAGCCGATCTCCGATCGCACGATTGGGCGATTACATGGTTGCCGCCTTCTTTGCCTCCTCGATCCAGCCGTCGAAGGTCTCGCGATGCTCCGCGATCCACTCCTCGGCATGGCGTGCGATATCCTCCTTGCTGTCCTCGCCTTCGAACATCTTGGCGTTCTGGGCGAAGATGTCTTCGAGCGGGATGCTGGCCTGCTCGAAAAGCACCTTGGCGGCTGGGTTCTGCTCGAGGAACTCGTTGTTTGCCACCGGACGGATATCGTTCGCCGGCCAGCCCATCTCGCAAGGATCTTCGACACAACCTGTCACACCCGAGACCGTGGTTTCGTCCTCGAACTGCTTCTGGTCTTCGGGCAGGCTCGGGAACGGGGTCTCGATCCAGACCACGTCTTTGCCGGGCTCCAGCAGGCCGACCGTCCAGTTGGGCGTCCAGGTATAGAAGAAGATCGGCTCCCCGTTCTTGTAGCGGCCCATCGCATCGGCCATGGAGGCCGAGTAGGCGGCCTTGATCGGCTCGACCGCATCCAGCAGATCGTAGGCCTCGAGCTGATGCTCGATCACCAGCTCGCAGCCCCAGCCGGGCGGACAGGCGACCAACTCGGCTTTGCCGTCGCCGTCGGAATCGAACAGCTCGGCGATCTCCGGCTTCTTGAAGTCGGCGAGCGAGGTGATGCCGTACTCGTCGGCGGTCTTCTTATCGACCAGGTAACCCTGGAGCGCGCCGCCCTCGGCGACGGTGCCCACCACCGAGGCCTTGCCCTCGAAGGTTTCACGATAGGTATTGTGAAGCGGGAACCAGCCGTTCACCCAGAAGTCGACGTCGCCCTGGGCGACTGCCTGATAGAAGGGCGGGTTGTCGAGGGTCTTGGGTTCGGCCACCTCGTAGCCGAGCTCTTCGAGTGCCTGGCTGTAGATTGCGGTCTGGAACCAGCCGGTGTCCCAGGTGGCGCGGGCCGGCTGCACGCTCTTGCCCTCGCCCGGCAGCGTCTCGGCAGCGACCGCCGGAAGCGCCACGCTCGCCATCGCCGCAAAGACGATGCCGGCGATCGGCAATCGCCGTTTTGTCCGTGAAGCTCTCTTTTCCATTCTAACCTCCTTAATCTTTACCTCCTCCTGATGGATCGACGGGCTCGCTCATCTCGGAACGGCCCGCAGGACGACGGCCCGCGGTAGAGAAACCGCCGGTAGGCCGTCACTGCACCGGCGGCGATAAAACTCATTTTCGTGAGGTGGCCTTTTTCGTGGCGGCGTCGCTGTCGGTTCGCGCGCCCGCGAGCACGCCGAACCGACGCTTCAGCGTGGCCAAGGAGCCCGACGCTCGTTCGGCGGCACCGCTTTCCTTGCCGCTGTGGCCGATCGCCTGCGTCACGCGGTCGAGAACGATCGCGATCAGCACGATACCGATGCCGCCCAGCGCAGCGGCGCCGACGTCGAGGCGGCCGATCCCGGTGAAGACCACCAGGCCCAGGCCTTCGGCGCCGATCAGCGCCGCGATCACGACCATCGAAAGCGAAAGCATCAAGGTCTGATTGAGGCCCGCCATGATCGACGGCAGCGCCAGCGGTAGCTGGATCTCCCACAGCACCTGACGCGGCTTGGAGCCGAACGCGTAGCCGGCTTCGACGAGCTCTTCCGGTACCTGGCGCAGCCCGAGGTTGGTCAGACGCACGATCGGCGGCAGCGAAAAAATGATGGTCGCGATGATGCCAGGCACGATTCCGACGCCGAACAGCATGACGATCGGCACCAGGTACACGAAGGCCGGAATGGTTTGCATGATATCGAGTACCGGGCGAATACCGGTGGCGAAGCGGTCGCTGCGGCCGGCCAGAATGCCAAGCGGAACGCCAACCGCAGCGCAAAACAACACCGACGTCATCACCATCGCCAGCGTCGTCATCGCGTCGTTCCAAACACCGAGCATGTCGATCAGCGCCGCGCAACAAAGTGTCAGCAGCCCCACGCCACGGCCTGCGACTTGCCAGGCGATCAGAGCAGCGAGCGGGGTGAAGAGCAGCGGCGGGATGAGCAGCAGAAAGGTCTCGAAGCTGACCAGGACCTGGTCGATCGGCCACTCGATGGCCTGGAAAACCGGCCGGAAATTCGGCACCAGCCAATCCTTGACCAAGAGCTCGATCCAGTCGTCGAGCGGGATTCGAATGAAATCCGAAAGGCGGTCCATTTGGCGGTCCAAAACCGTTGTGACTATCGCCGATCGTCGGCGCTGTGCGCTACGGCGCCTTGACCGTTGCGCTGCTCGAGCGCCGCGAAGACGTCCAGGGGCTCCACGGTCCCGACGAGGCGCCCGTCATCGTCGGTCACAGCGATCGGCAAGCCGGCCCGGCAGAGACCATAGATGGTTGCGATCGACTCCTCGGCTCCAGCGCGCGGAAAGTCGCGCTGCATCGCCTCGCGGAGATCCTCGGCGCCGCTCGATTGCACGAGGCGGGCGCGCTCGACCAGGCCGATCGGCCGCCCCTGGTCGTCGAGAACGTGGATCGGCGTGTATCCAGCGCGGCCGCGCGACGGCGCCCCCGTGCCGATCTCGGTAAGCTTGATCGCCGCCGGCGCGCTCATGATGGCCCGCAACGGCAGAATGCGGCCGGAATCGACGTCCTGGGTGAAGGCGCTGACATAGGAATCCGCCGGCCTGGCGACGATCTCCTCGGGTGCGCCGACTTGGACGAAGCGCCCTTCCTTCATGATGGCGACGCGGTCGCCCAGCTTGAGCGCCTCGTGAAGGTCGTGAGTGATGAAGACGATGGTTTTGCGAAAGCGTCTCTGCAACTCGATCAATTCGTCCTGCATGTCGCGGCGGATCAGGGGATCGAGCGCGCTGAAGGGCTCGTCCATCAGCAGAACGTCGGGGTCGACGGCAAGCGCGCGAGCCAGCCCGACACGCTGCTGCATGCCGCCCGACAGCTCTCTGGTGCGGCTATCGGCCCAACTCTCGAGACCGACCAGGTCCAGCGTTTCCAGCGCACGCCGGCGACGGGTCACCGGGTCGACGCCATCGATCTTGAGGCCGTACTCGACGTTCTCACCGACCGTTCGGTGCGGCAACAGCGCGAAGTGTTGAAACACCATTGCGATCTTGCCGAGTCGCAGGCGTCGCAATTCGGCGTCGGCGGCAGTGGTGATCTCCTCGCCGTCGATCCGGATGCTGCCGTCGGTCGGCACGATCAGGCGGTTGAGACAGCGCAGCAAGGTCGACTTGCCGGAGCCGGATAGGCCCATGACGACGAAAGTCTCGCCGCTTCCGACCTCGAACGATACGTCGGCAACGCCGACAACGCTTCCGGTTCGCTCCCGAATCTCGGTCTTTCCCTTGCCTACACGGACAAGGGCCAGGGCTTCCGCAGTCGCGCCGAAGAGCTTGGAGACATTTCCGACGACGATCTTGCTTTGCGTCGCCTGTTCCTGTGATCGCTGCTGTTCCATGATCTCCGCCGGCTGTGGGAATGCCCCCAGCATCCGAGGCGTCGAACTGGTGCCAACTCAGCGAACGAAGTCTCGAACGGAAAGAACGGCGCCAGCGCAAGCCCGCCGTTGTGAGACAGTGGCAAGCGGCACTCGGCTGCGATGGACAAGCTTGTCGTTAGGTTGCACTTGAGGTCCGGGTCGGCCAAGTCAAGGCCGGATTTCCAGCCGTGACAAATTTTTCGATAAGATTCAGCGGTTTGCCGATGAGAGGCGGTCGTTAGCCAGTCGCCGCAAACGCGGCCTCGAGGCGAAGCGGCAAGCGACAAATCGGTTCTCAGCACCTATAACAGAGGCCGCAACTTCGAACCGCTTGACACCGTCCCGCCTCCCGAAGCCGCAGAACACCGCCTTGATCCTCCTCGACTCCCCTCAAGATCTGACACCCGCGCTCTACCGCCGCATCGTCGCGGCAAAAGAGCCGGTCGGGGTCGCCGCCGTTGCGCGCGCAAGGGTTGAGAAGGCGCGGGCTCAATTCCTGGTGCACTTGGAGGGCGGCGCACTCTGTTACGGCGTCAACACCGGGCTGGGGGCCCTGGTATCGCTCGACCTCGATGAAGATGACCGGCGGGCCTTGTCGCGCCATATCCTGCTGGGGCGCGCCGGCGGCCTCGGTCCACCCTTCCCCGCGGCCGTGGTTCGCGGCGCAATCCTCATCAAGCTGGTGCAGTTCCTGACCGGCCACAGCGCGGTGTCGGCCGGCCTCTGCGACTACCTCGCGGCGCGACTCAACGACGATCTCATTCCCTACGTGCCGAGCGAGGGCCTGGGCATGGCTGGCGAGATCATTCCGCTCAGCCATCTGGTGCAGCCCTTCATCGGCGAGGGATTCTTCCTTGGCGAGGACGGGCGGCCGCACCCCGCTGCGACGATCTTGAGCGCACGTGGTCTTGCGCCCTATAGCCCTCAATCCAAGGAAGGCATCGCCCTCATCAACGGCGTCGCCTTCGGTCCGACCGCCGCCTTCGAGCGCGCCGAGCGCCTGGGGGAAACCCTTACACTCGCAACGCTGGCTGCAGCTACCACCGTCGAGGGGCTCGGTGCCTCGCTCGAAGCCTTCGACGAAGCCGTTGCGCGGTTGCGGCCCGATCCCGGCATCGCGGACATCAACTCCGCCTTGCGCCAGATCTTCACCGGCAGCCAGGTTCCGCGCAGCGAGCGCCAGCCGCCGGTCTCGATCCGGGTGACGCCGCAGGTGCTGGGCGCGCTCCATCACGCGCTGACGCGGCTGTACCGCGGCATCGTCGCCGAGTGGCGGGCGGTCAGCGACAATCCAGCGTTCCTGCCCGACGGAACCGGCGCCACGAGCGGGCGCCTGCTCCATAGCGGCAATTTCCATTCGGCCGAGCTGACTCAGCGGGTCGAATCTGCCTCGCTCGCGCTCGCCCAGGTCGCGATCCTCTCCGAGCGCCGCCTGCATCGTCTGCTCGACCAGCGCTATTCGGGCCTCTCGCCGCAACTCGCCAAGGCTCCGGGCCGCGACGCCGGCCTGGTCATCCTGCACAAGGCGGCGCTCGGCGTGACGGCGAAGGTCCGCGCGTTGGCGGTTCCGCCCTCGTTGCTGCACGGTGAATCCTCCTTCGGTACCGAGGACGCCATGACGCTGATCTTCCCGGCGCTCGATCGCCTCGGCGAGCTCGACCGCCTGACGCGCCTCGCCTGCGCCTACGAGCTCTACGCCGCCCTGGCGGCGGTCGATCAGCGCGGAGCGCCCCCCGGAGCGGCGATCGCACGGCTGCACGAGACGGTGCGGGAAACCATCCCGCCCTACGACGGCGACCGGCCCTACGGCCACGAGGTCGCGGCGCTGGCGCGCCTCTTCGAGGAGAAACGCCTGCCGCTTCCCGGCGTCATGGGCCCGTGGGAAGAGACATGACCGAGATCCATATCGCTTATTTAAACGGCCTGGACGTCAAGAGTCTCGAGATGAGCGACCAGGAAATCCTGGACGCCGTCGAGACCGGCCTGCTGGCGCAAGGCAGAGGGCAGACGGTGATCGAGCCGCGCATGCACCTCCTGCCCGATCCGGCCTTCAACGGACATTTCAATGTGCTGCGCGGTTACATCGCGCCGCTGGCGATGGCGGGGGTCAAGATCGTCGGCGACTATGTCGACAACTACAAGCGGGGCTTGCCGTCAGAGATGGCGCTGCTCAACCTCTTCGATCCGCGCAGCGGCATGCCGCGCGCGATTCTCGACGCCACCGCGATCACCGACATGCGGACCGGTGCGCTGACCGCGCTCGGCGCCAAGCATCTGGCGCGCAAGGACAGCCGGGTGTTGGGGCACATCGGCGCCCGCGGCACCGCCTACTGGAACGTCCGGCTGCTCGACAAGCTGTTCGACTTCGCGGAGATTCGCGTCCACTCGCGCCGTCCCCAAAGCCGCGAGACTTTTGCGGCGCGCCTATCCAATGATCTGGGCAAGGCAGTACGCGCACTCGACAACTGGCGGGACTGCGTCGAGGATGCGGACATCCTGGTCGAGGCCTCGCGCCTGCCGGAGC
This sequence comes from Kiloniellales bacterium, assembly GCA_050728975.1. Lineage (GTDB taxonomy): Bacteria > Pseudomonadota > Alphaproteobacteria > Kiloniellales > JBOHKJ01 > JBOHKJ01. The sequence goes on from JBOHKJ010000278.1 coordinate 7,154, forward strand.
CCCAGCCGCTACTCAAGACCGAATGGATCAAGCGCTCGGCCTTCGTCGTGCCCTACGGCACCATGAGCGCGGTCGAGCTGTCGCTCACCGACATCATGGACAAGATGGTGGTCGACGACTGGGGCCAATGCAAAGGCGGCCAGTTCGGCTCGCTGCGACGCCACGTCGAGACCGGCAGGCTGTCCGAGAAGACACTTCACGCCGAGCTCGGCCAGATCGTCGCCGGCGACAAGCCCGGCCGGGAGAGCGACCGCGAAACAATTCTCTTCTGGCATCGCGGCCTCTCGCTCAGCGACATCGCGCTGGGCGCCGCTATGCTGGAGAAGGCAGCCAGGCTCGGGGTCGGCAGCCGGTTGCGTTTCGCCTGAAGCGCCGGTCCAGAAATCAGCTCACTCCACCTCTCCTCCGCTCACCGGCGCCGGCCTGCAGATGGCGAGCCGAATCAGGCGCATGAGCGGTCCCCAGAAGAGCATCAGCATGGCAAGACCGCCAATAGTGGCGACCAGAGGATTGGCCCAGAAGATTCTCAGGTGACCGCCCGACAGGATCATCGCTTGCCGAAACGAGCTTTCGGCCATGTCGCCCAAAACCAGGGCCAACACCAGCGGCGCCAAGGGATAATCGAGCTTCTTGAAGAGATAGCCGACGACGCCGAACACCAGCATGAGCGAGATATCGAACATCGCATTGTTGACGGAGTAGGCGCCGACCGCGCAAACCACGATGATGATCGGCGCGATGACGCTGAAGGGTATTCGCAGGATGGCCGCGAACAGCGGCACCGTCGTCAAGACGATGATCAATCCGGCGATGTTCCCGAGATACATGCTGGCGATCAATCCCCAGACGAATTCCGGTTGCTCGACGAACAGCAAGGGCCCGGGCTGCAGGCCCCAGATCAAGAGCCCGCCCAGTAGCACGGCCGCGGTCGGCGAGCCGGGAATGCCGAGCGTGATCATCGGCAGGAGCGCACTGGTGCCGGCCGCGTGCGCCGCCGTCTCCGGCGCCACCACGCCTTCGATGTGGCCGGTGCCGAACTTGTCACCGTCTTTCGAAAATCGTTTGGCGAGGCCATAACTCATGAAGGAGGCCGGGGTGGCGCCGCCAGGCGTGATTCCCATCCAGCAGCCGATCAAGGTTCCGCGGAGGAAGGTCATCCACAGCCGCGGCAGCTTGATCCAGGTATCGAGCACGACGCGCAGATCGATACGCGCACTCTGGCCACGGAAGGCCAGGGACTCTTCCATGGAAAGCAGGATCTCGCCGATCCCAAACAGGCCAATGACCGCCACCAGGAAATGGAATCCGCGCAGCAGCTCGACCGTTCCGAAGGTCATCCGCAACTGTCCGGTCACGATATCGAGCCCGACCGAGGCGAGTGCAAACCCCAACATCATGGACGCGATGGTCTTGAATGCAGAGGCGCGCCCCATACCGATAAAGCTGCAGAAGGTGAGCAACTGGACGGCGAAAAACTCGGCCGGCCCGAACTCCAGGGCGAAGTCTGCAACGATCGGTGCCAGGAATGTGATCATGATCACCGCGAGCAGGGCGCCGACGAACGAAGACGTGAAGGCGGCGGTCAGCGCTTCGCCAGCGCGCCCTTGCTGCGCCATCGGATAGCCGTCGAAGGTGGTAGCGACCGACCAAGGCTCGCCTGGAATGTTGAACAGGATCGAGGTGATCGCCCCGCCGAACAGCGCGCCCCAATAGATACAGGACAGCATGATGATCGCCGAGGTCGGCGACATCGAAAAGGTAAGCGGCAACAGAATGGCGACGCCATTTGCTCCGCCCAGACCGGGCAGCACGCCGATCAGCACGCCAAGCGTAATGCCCACCAGCATGAGGAGCAGATTGAAGGGGTCTGAAAGAACCGAAAAGCCGTGGAGCAGCGAGTTGACCGATTCGAGCACGTGACCGACTCCGACAACAATGACGATAGGCT
>JBOHKJ010000279.1:0-13011 GCA_050728975.1 Kiloniellales bacterium
CCAGCTCGTTCTTGTGCTCGGCGTCCGATCCTATGGCGGTCACATGCTGGCCGGCAGAGAGCCAAGCGGCCTCGAGGATCGGCGCGCTCGATGGTGTGGTAGTGACCACGATGTCGGCGCCGTCCACGGCGGCCCGCACGCTTGCCGCCGGCTCGACTGCGATTCCCAGCTCGGCGGACAGCGCTGCGGCTGCGTCCTTCGCCTGCTCGGGCCGCCGGGCCCAGAGCCGGGCGCGCTCGATCGGCCGCACCAGCGTCAGGGCCCGGAGCTGCAGTCGCGCCTGCCCGCCTCCGCCGAGGATCGCCGCAGTCTTGGAGTCGGCGCGCGACAGATGCTTGGCGGCGACTGCGCCCGCCGCCGCGGTCCGCACCTCGGTCAAATAGCCGTTGTCGAGGAGCAGCGCCTCGACGACCCCGGTCCGGGCGCTGAATAGCACCATCAGGCCGTTCAGGCTCGGCAGCCCCAGCTTGGGATTGTCGAAGAAGCCGGGCGAGATCTTGATGGCGAAGGAATCGAGGCCCGGCACATAAGCAGTCTTCACGTCGACCTCGCCGTGATGCTCGACGATGTCGAGCCGCAGGATCGGCGGCATCACCACCGGCTCGGTGGCAAGCGCAGCGAAAGCCTTCTCGATTGCCGTCACCGCGGAGAGATCGAGCGCGATCTCGCGGCGCAGGTCGGCCTCTGTCAGGATCTTGATGCGCGGCATGGAGCGGGCTCGGTCTTCAGTCTTGGGTAACGTCGACGTCCTCGCCGCCGACGATGCGTCGATGGAGAGCCATGTCGATGTTGCCGCCGCTCAGCAAGGCAACTGTCGCTCCCGGCCTGGCGATGCGACCCGCCAGCAGTGCAGCGATCGTAACCGCGCCGGCGCCTTCGACAATCTGCCGCTCTTCGCAGTAGGCGTGCCGGACCGCCCCGGCGATCTCGGCCTCGCTCACCAGAACGATCTCGTCCACCAGATCGCGCACCATGGCAAAGGTGTAACGGTTGTCGAGCCCGATGCCGCCGCCCAGCGAATCGGCGAGCGTCGGCAGCTCCTCGACGGCGACCGGCTTGCCCGCGTTCTGGCTCCGATGCATCGCCGCGCCGCGTTCCATCGTCACGCCGACCACGTGCACGCCCGGCTTTCTGGCCTTGGCCGCGGCGGCGATTCCCGAAATCAGCCCGCCGCCCGACAGCGGCACGACCAGCGTCTCGGCCTCCGGCAGCTGATCCAGGATCTCCAGGCCCAGAGTGCCCTGCCCGGCGATGACGTCGGGATGATCGAAGGGCGGCAGCAGGATCAAGCCCTGTTGCACCAATCGCTGGACCTCCTCCTCGGCCTCGTCCTGGCTGCGGCCGACGATCCGCACTTCCGCGCCCTCTCCCTCGATTCCCTCGACCTTGTTCCTGGGGACCAGTTGCGACATGCAAACGATGCAGCGCACCTCGGCCTCGCGCGCGGCCCGGGCGAGACCGCGGCCATGATTGCCGGTCGAGACACCCACCACGCCGCGCGTCTTCTCCGCCTCGGTCAGGCTCAGGACCGCGTTGGTGGCGCCGCGCAACTTGAAGCTGCCGGTCTTCTGCTGCTGCTCCAGCTTGAGATGGACCGGCGCGCCGACCAACTCGCTCAGGCTCGGCGAGGGCTCGAGCGCCGTTATGCGCAGACGCCCGACGATCCGCTCGCGTGCCCGCTCGATGTCGGCCGGAGTGATCAAATCCGCACTCGCCACGGCAGGGGCCTCACCCATCGGCCAACACCAAAGTGGGCAGGGTCAGCAGGCGGCCGAAGCCTCGGATTGGCCGCGTTACGCCGACGATTCTGAGCGTCCGCCAGAGCGCGGCCTGATTGCTGGTGACGACCGGCTTGCCGATCCGCTGTTCGATCTCTTCGGCCACCTCGAGCGCTCGCAATGCGGTGCAGGAGATGAAGAGCGCTGCAGCATCGCGATGGCTCGTAGCCACCGCCGCCTTGACCAGGCTGTCGCGACTTATGCGCGCCATCTTGCGATCATCGGCGAGGCCAAGGCACTCCAGGCTCGCGACCGTAAAACCCCGGCGCTCGAAATAGCCTCGGATCGCCGCGCCGGTCTCGGGCAGATAGGGCGTCAGGATCGAGATCTGCTGCGCGCCCAGCGCCTTCAGGCCGGTGGCTGCCGCGGCCGACGGCGTTATCACCGGAACGTCCGGCTTGGCCTGGTGGACCGCCTCGGTGACGGCATCGTCGCCGATCACCACCGAGGCGGCGGTGCAGCTATAATAGATCGCGTCCAGCGGCTCGCCCGGGAGGATCAACGCCGCGCTCTCGGTCAGGCGCGGCTGCATGCGCCGCAGGTTCTCCGGCGTGGTCGGATTCTCGTAGGCGACACGATTGGCATAGATCCCGACCTCGTCAGGCGGACAAAGGCGGGCGAAATCGCGTTCCGTCGTATGGTCGGTTGCCAGGACCACGAGCCCGACCCGGCGCTTGACCGGGCGCTGATCCAAGACGAAAGCCTCGTCGCTCCTGGCAAGCTTGTTGGCGCTCATAGTGCCCCTTCTATGCGCGCCGCCCGCTGTAGCGGCGCTCCAGGCGGCGCAGCAATATCACCGAGGGGACCGAGATCGCCAGAAAGAAAGCGCCGACCAGTGTCATCGGCTCCAAGTAGCGGTAATTGAAGTTGGCGACGCTGCGCGCCTGGTTCATCAGCTCCAGAACGGTAATGGCCGAGAGCAGCGGCGTCTCCTTGAACATCGCGATGAAGTAGTTGGCGAGCGCCGGGATCATCGGCGGCACGGCTTGGGGGATGATGATGTATATCCAGGTCTGCGGCATGGAGAGATTGACCGCCTTGGCCGCCTCCCACTGGCCGCGCGAGATGTTGTCGATGCCGCCGCGGTAGACCTCGGCCGTGTAGGTTCCGTAGTGCAGTCCCAGGCCGATCACACCGGCGACCATCGGCGCCAGCAGGATTCCGAGGTCCGGCAGGATGTAGAAGAGGAAGTAGAGCTGGACCAGCAACGGCGTGCCGCGCACGAACTCCACGAAGAAACCGACCGTCCGGGCGATCAGCCGGTTCTTGGAGCGGCGAGCAATCGCGAACAGCAGGCCGACGACCATGGCAAAGATCGTGCCCAGTATCGTCGCCTCGATGGTAACGATCACGCCCTGGACGAGCGTCGGCATGATCTCCCAAACGAATTCCCAGCTCCAGTCCATCGCCGCCCCTCAGGCCTTTGTCACGTCGAGGCCCGCGGAGAGCTTGCGCTCCAAGCCGCGAATGAACATCGACATAGCCGTCGCGATCAGGAAATAGAGCGCCAGGATGGTCAGGAACGGCATCGCCGTGTTGCCGGTCTGGGCGCGCACCACCTGGGCCTGAAAGGTCATGTCCGCAAGCGAGATCAGCGACACCACGGCGGTGCCCTTCAGAAGCTCGATCGCGTTGTTGCCGAAGGTCGGCAGCATGAGCACGAAGGCCTGCGGCAGAATCACGTGGCGCATCTGCTGCCAGCGGGTGAGATTGACCGCGGTGCAGGCCTCGTACTGCTCGCGCGGAATCGCCAGGATGGCGCCGCGCACCACCTCGGCCCCGTAGGCACCGACATTGAGTCCGAGCGCCAGCACACCGGCCTGAAGCGGGGTCAGCGGAACGCCGAACAGCGGCAGGACGAAGTAGGCCCAGAAGAGCTGGACGAAGATCGAGGTGCCGCGGAAGAATTCGATGTAGGTCGTGGCGAGCGCGCGGACGATCCACAGCCGCGACAGGCGCCCCAGGCCGGCCACGAAGGCCATGACCAGCGCGAAGGCGCAGCCGAGCAGCGTAAGTTCGATAGTGACGAGCGCACCCTCGAGAATCAGCGTGAAATAGGCCGACAACTGGGGCATGGAACGATGCTCAGCCTTCGAGGATGCCTGCGAAGATGCTTGGGTCTGCCGGACGCAGCGGGTGGGCGAGGAGCCGGCGGCGCGGGCCTGTCACAGCCGCGCGCCGCCCCTCCCGCACCAACTGGCCCCCTCAGTTGGGCCCGCCGCAGAGCTTCTCGCGGGTGGTCTGCTTCGCGGCGGCCGCCGAAAAGCCGAAGGGCTCGATGATCTTCGCGAACTCGCCGCTCTCCTTCATCTCCGCGAGCGCCACGTCGTAGGCGTCGCGCAGATCTTCGTCGCCCTTGCGGAAGGCCGCGCCCGAGCAATAGACCGGCGCGCCCTCCACCGGCGCCACCATCTCGAGGTTCGGATCGTTCGCCTTGGCGAGCAGGTCGCCGATCGAGAGGATCGGCAGGCTGTAGGCGTCGATCCGCCCGTCCTGCAGCATCTTGATGCCGCTCTGGCCGTCCGGCACCACGATGACGCGGTCGCGCGGCACGCCGGACTCGAGCGCCAGGCGCTCCTCGGTGCCGCCACCGGGGGCGCCGATCCTGGCATCCGGATTCTCGGCTACGTCGGCGAAGCTGACGAGATTGAGCGGGTTGCCCTTCTTGACTGCAAAGGCCTCGGCGTCGCAGAGCTGCGGCTCCGAGTAGATGATCGCCGCGCAGCGCTCCGGCTTCATAAAGAGGCCGGCGGCAACGATGTCGAAGCGCCGCGCCTGAATGCCCGGGATCATCGCTCCGTATTCGGAGATCGAGGCGACGATCTCCGGCACGCCCAGCTTCGCCAGCACCGCGCGCACCACCTCGGGCCCGGCGCCGGTCACCTTGCCGTCGGGCTTCACCTCGGTGAAGGGCGGCTCGTTGGCGATGGCGATGCGGGCGAAGCCCTGCTCCTTCAACTCCTCGAGCTTGCCGTCCGCAAGCGCGGGCGACAGCGACCCGGCGGCAAAGGCGCCGAGCGACAGCAACAGTGCCGCGCTCGCCAGCCTGGCGACCCTTCCGCGCCGTCCAATCGTCGAATATCCCTGCATTACGATCTCTCCCTGTTTCTGCTCCATTGCGCCCCGGCGGTCATGACGCTTTTCGGCACCCCCGGAGTCCGTTCCACTGCCGGTCAGATGCGCTGTCCGGCGGCGATGATCTTGCGCAGAAAGGCTTGGGTGCGCTCCTGCTGCGGCTTGGTGAAAATCTGGTCGGGCGGCCCCTCCTCGACGATCCGTCCGCCGTCGAAGAAGAGCACGCGGTCGGCGAAATCGTGGGCGAAGCTCATCTCGTGAGTGACCAACAGCATCGTCATGTCGGTCTCCTCGGCGAGCTTGCGCATCACATTCAGCACCTCTTCCACCAGCTCGGGGTCGAGAGCCGAAGTCACCTCGTCGAACAGCATCACCTTGGGTTGCAGCGCCAGCGCGCGGGCGATCGCCACCCGCTGTTTCTGGCCGCCGGAGAGCTGCGCCGGCTTGGCGTCCGCCTTGTCGGCCAGGCCGACCATCCGGAGCAGCGCCATACCGCGCTCGTCGGCCTCCTTGCGCCCGACACCCTTCGTCAGCATCGGCGCCAGCGTCACGTTGCGCAGCACCGTCATGTGAGGGAACAGGTTGAAGAGCTGGAACACCATGCCGATCTTGGCGCGCATCTTGTGGAGATAGGCTTCGTCGGCCGGCTCCAGCCCGCCGTTGACCCTGCGGTGCCAGAGCTGCTCGCCCTCGACCAGGATGTGGCCGGAATCTATGGTCTCCAGCGTCATCAGAATGCGCAGGATGGTGGTCTTGCCCGAGCCGCTGGGACCGATGAGGGCCAGCTTTTCGCCCGGCTTGACCGTGAAGCTGAGGTCCCTCAGCACCTGAAAGGCGCCGAACGACTTGGAGACCCCTTGGACCTCGATGATCGGCTCTGCCATGGACAGCGAGCCTTCCCGTCCCAGCCTTTATTGCTTGGGGCAAGGCTGGAACAGTAACAAAATCAGGTCAATCGATTTCTTAAACCATGACAATCGTCGCAATGCCGTGCGTCAGATGGCGAGCAGCGCCGGTTCCGGCTCGCCGCGCGCCAAGCGCGCCACCACTTCGAGACCGTGCCGCAGATCCTCGGCCGAGGTGGCGCCGACGCTGATCCGGACCGCCGAGGTCTGGGTCGAGGGATCGGTGACGAACGACGAGCCGGGCGCGATCGCCACGCCAACCAGCCGCGCATGGCCGACGAACTCCTCCTCGCGCCAGCTCGACGGCAGGGGCAGCCAGATGTGCAGGCTGTCGCACTGGCCGTTGTAGCCGATACCCGTCAGCGTCTCGCCGACCAGCTTGTGCCGCGCCCGCAACGCCTGGCGCTGCCACTGCACCAGCTCCCAGGCGGTGCCGTCGGCGACCCAGCGCGACGCCAGCTCCGACAGCAAGGGGGTCGCGATCCAGTTGGTGACCAGATGGCGATTGGCGATGGCCGAGCTCATGGTCTCCGGCGCCACCAGATAGCCGGTGCGCAGCCCCGGCATGACGATCTTGGTGAAGGAGGTGATATAGAGCGTTCGCTCCGGCGCCAGGCTGGCGAACGGCGGCGGGCGATTCTCGACCAGCGGCCCCCAGGCGTCATTCTCGACGATCGCCACGCCATGGCGGCGCGCGATCTCGACCAGGGCTTCGCGGCGCGTGAGGCTCACCATGGTGACCGTCGGATTGGCGCACGAAGGAACGACATAGAGGACCTTCACTTCGTAGGTGGCGCAGGCCTCCTCGAAGGCCTCCGGGACGATGCCGTCCTGGTCGCACTCCAAGCCCATGAGGCGGCCGCCGAGGTAGTTCACCAGGGGCCTGAGCGTGTGGTGACCGACCGCCTCGGTCGCCACCAAGCCACCGCCTCGCGCCGCGGCCATGAGGGCGATGGTCATGGCCGGCGTGGCGCCGTTGGTGATGTGAACCTGATTGGCCCGGGTGACGACACCGCAGCGCTGCAGCCACGACAGCGCGATCTCGCGATAGTTGCCCTGCAGACGGCTCGGCCGGAAGGAGAACAGAACCTTGGCCGGCAGATCGGCCCGCAGGGCGCCCAGCGCCGCCTTGGCACGCTCGACATGAAGCGCGTCGACTACCGGCTTCAGGATCGAGAGGTCGATCAGCCCGCGCTCGCTGCGCTCCTCGATGAAGGGCGGCGCCGGCACCGGCTTCTCCGGCCGCACGAAGGTGCCGCGCCCGACCTCGCCGACGATCAGGCTGCGGCGCGTCAGCTCCTCGTAAGTTCGGCTCACGGTCTGGACGCTGATGTTCAGTCGATGGGCCAGCGCCCGGTGGGTCGGCAAGCGCGTGCCGGCAGCCAGCCGGCCGTCCTCGATGGCCTCGATCACGGCGTTCAGGAGCGAGCGGTAGATCGGCCGCCGGAGCTGGGCCCGGTCGGGCAGCCAACTTGTCATGGTGCAAGCATGAGAGATTTCAGGACAATTGACAATCGCCAAAGGGCCCAGCATCGTCGCGCCATGCCGAGCTCCAAACCGGCCCCCAGGCTGGACGCGATCGACCTCAAGATCCTGGCCGCCCTGCAGGGCGAAGGACGGATGACCAAGGCGGCGCTGGCCGAACGCGTCAGCCTCTCGCCTACCCCCTGCTGGGAGCGGCTGCGGCGCCTGGAGAAGGCCGGCTACATCCGCGGCTACCACGCCGAGATCGCGCTGGAGAAGCTCGCGACTTTCACCATCGTCCTGGTCGAAGTCACCCTCAAGCAGCACCGCTACGGCGACTTCGAAACCTTCGAGCGCGCCATTCGCGCCGTCGACGAGGTCATCGAGTGCCATGCGACCGGCGGCGGCATCGACTACCTGCTCAAGGTCTCCGTGCCGAGCATCGACGCATACCAGCGTCTGATCGACAGCCTGTTGATGGCCGAGATCGGCATCGACCGCTATTTCACCTATATCGTGACCCGCACCGTGAAGGATTTGCCCCAGGCTCCGGTCCGCCTTGCCGCCGGAGCGCTCGCAGACGATTCCTCTGGCAGGAGCCGGTAGTACGGCCCGCCCGGTCTCCCGCGCCGCCGACTTTGGCCCGCGCCGTCGCCGGCCACCGCCCATATTTCAGAGTGCAAGACCGACCGCCTGACGCTTCCGGAGGACACCCCGATGCTCGCCGAGATGGCCGCCCGCACCGACCTGTCCCGCCTCAAGGATCCGCGGCTGTTCCGCGAGTATGCCTACGTTGCCGGCGAGTGGCGTGCCGCGGTAAGCGGCAAGGCCGTCGCGGTCCGAAATCCGGCAACCGGCGAAAGCCTCGGTGCAGTCGCCAGCCTCGATGCCGCCGAGGCGCGCGCGGCGATCGAGGCGGCGCAGGCCGCCTTTCCGGTCTGGCGCGACCGTCTGCCCCAGGAGCGCGCCCAGCTGTTGCACGCCTGGCACGCGGCCATCCTGGAGAGCCGCGAGGATCTCGCGCTGCTGATGACTCTCGAGCAGGGCAAGCCGATCGCGGAGTCGCGCAGCGAGATCGACTATGCCGCCTCCTTCGTCGCGTGGTACGCCGAAGAGGCGAAGCGCCTCAACGTCGAAAGCGTCAGCTCCCACCTGCCCGGCGCCGAGACGATCGTGCGGCGCGAAGCCACCGGCGTCGCCGCCCTCGTCACGCCGTGGAACTTTCCTTCGGCCATGATCGCCCGCAAGGCAACCGCCGCGCTCGCCGCTGGCTGCACGGTCGTGCTCCATCCCTCGAAGGAGACGCCCTTCTCCGCGCTCGCGCTCGCCGAGCTTGCCGAGCGCGCCGGGCTGCCGGCCGGCGTTTTCAACGTGGTGACCGGCGATGCCGCCGCGATCGTCGGCGCATTCTGCGCCCATCCGGCGGTGCGCGTCGTGAGCTTCACCGGCTCGACCGAGATCGGCCGCCGGATCGCCGGCCTCTGCGCGCCCACTATCAAGCGCCTGGCGATGGAGCTGGGCGGCCACGCGCCCTTCATCGTCTTTCCCGACGCAAACCTGGAGCGCGCGGTCGAGCAGGCGATGGCGGCCAAGTTCGCCACCTCCGGGCAGGACTGTCTCGCCGCCAATCGCTTCTACGTCCATAGCGAGATCCACGACCGCTTCGTCGGCGCCTTCGCCTCGCGGGTACGCGCGCTCAAGCTCGGCAACGGTCTCGATCCGGCGAGCGACATCGGCCCGCTGATCCACGAGCGCGCGGTTGCCAAGTGCGAGGAGCAGGTCGCCGACGCGCTCGCGCGCGGCGCGCGCCTGCTGACGGGCGGCAAACGGCTTTCGCCGGACAGCCTGTTCTTTGAGCCCAGCGTGCTGGTCGAGGTACCGGCCGACGCGCTGATCATGCGCGAAGAGACCTTCGGGCCGATCGCTGCCTTCGCGCGCTTCGACGACGAGGGCGCCGTGTTGCGCGCCGCCAACGACACCGAGTACGGCCTGGTCGCCTACCTCTTCACCGAAGAGCGCCGCCGGATCGCCCGCTTCGGCCGCGAATTGCAGTACGGTATGGTAGCGATCAATCGCGCCAAGATCACCGGCGCGCCGATCCCCTTCGGCGGTATGAAGCAGTCGGGCCTCGGCCGCGAAGGCTCGCGCCACGGCATCGAGGCTTTCACCGAGATCAAGTACCTCTGTCTCGACACGGCGTAGCGGCGGCGCTACCACAGACAGAGAAGGCACAAGGAGACTGTAATGCTGGAGAATCGCGATCGGCTCGAGGCCTGGGACCGGGAGAGCTTCTTCCATCCCTCGACCCACATGGCCCAGCACGCGCGCGGCGAAACGCCGGTGCGGGTGATCGAGGGCGGCGAAGGCGTCTACATCGTCGACCGCTTCGGCAAGCGCAGCCTCGATGCCTTCGCCGGGCTCTATTGCGTCAACGCCGGCTATGGCCGGCGCGAGATCGCCGAGGCCATCGCCGAGCAGGCCCGCAAGCTCGCCTACTATCACGCCTATGTCGGCCATGGCTCGGAGCCGGCGATCGAGCTGGCGCACATGATCGTCGAGCGCGCGCCCAAGGGCATGAGCCGGGTTTATTTCGGGCTGTCGGGCTCGGATGCCAACGAGACCAACATCAAGCTGGTCTGGTATTACAACAACGTGCTCGGCCGGCCGGAGAAGAAGAAGATCGTCTCGCGCTGGCGCGGCTATCACGGCTCGGGCGTCATGACCGGCAGCCTGACCGGCCTCAAGCTGTTCCACGACGCCTTCGACCTGCCGCGCGCGCCGATTCTCCACACCGATGCGCCCTACTACTTCCGGCGTGAGGACGCGAGTCAGAGCGAGGAAGATTTTTCCCAGCTCTGCGCCGACAACCTCGAGAAGCTGATTCTCGCGGAAGGGCCCGACACGGTCGCCGCTTTCATCGGCGAGCCGGTGCTCGGCACCGGCGGCATCGTCCCGCCGCCCAAGGGCTATTGGGCCGCGATCCAGAAAATGCTCGCCAAGTACGATGTGTTGCTGATCGCCGACGAGGTGGTGACCGGTTTCGGGCGCCTCGGCTCGATGTTCGGCTCCGACCACTACGGTATCGAGCCCGACCTGATTACCATCGCCAAGGGCCTGACCAGCGCCTATGCGCCGCTCTCGGGCGTGATCGTCGGCGAGAAGATGTGGAAGGTGCTGGAGCAGGGCTCCGACACGCTCGGCGTGCTGGGTCACGGCTGGACCTATTCGGCCCACCCGCTCTGTGCTGCCGCCGGTGTTGCGAACCTCAAGCTGGTCGACGAGCTCGGCCTGGTCGAGAACGCTGGCGAGGTCGGCAGCTACTTCATTGCCGCGCTGAAAGGCGCGCTCGGCGATCACCCCATGGTCGGCGAGGTGCGCGGCGAAGGTCTGCTCGCCGCCGTCGAGTTCGTCGAGGACAGGAAGTCACGGCGCCTCTTCGATCCCGGCAAGAAGGTCGGCCCGCAGATGGCCGCCGCCCTGCTGGAGCGCGGCGTCATTGCGCGCGCCATGCCCCAGGGCGACATCCTCGGCTTCGCTCCGCCGCTCTGTCTCTCCAAGGCTGAAGCGGACAGCGTCGTCGCGGCGACCAAGGACGCGGTCGAGGCGGTGGCGAAGCGGCTCTAGCCACTCGCCGCTAACAGTCCAGGGTGGTCTGGCGCTCCCATTCCGAGAGGGCGTTGGCGTAACGGCTCCATTCCGCCTGCTTGAGCCTGACGTAGCTGTCGACCAGCTCGTCGCCGAGCCCCGCGCGCAGTATCTTGCTCTTGTCGAACAGACGGATCGCGTCGAGCAGGTTGAGCGGCAGGCGGCGCACGTTCTTCACCTTGTGGCCGTCGGTGTACATGTTGATGTCGTGGCGCTTGCCGGGGTCGCGCTTGTTGGCGATCCCGTCGAGTCCGGCGGCGAGCAGGCCCGCCTGCATCAGGTAGGGATTGGCCGCGCCGTCCATCAGCCGGAACTCGAAGCGCCCGGCGTCGGGGATGCGCACCATGTGGGTGCGATTGTTTCCGCCGTAGGTGACGGCGCCCGGCGACCAGGTGGCGCCCGACAGCGTGGTCGTCGCGGCGATCCGCTTGTAGGAATTGACCGCCGGCGCGAAGAGCGCGCAGAGATCTTCCGCCGAGTTCATGACGCCGCCGAGGAAGCTGTACGCCAGCTTCGACAGACCCATCTCTTCCTTGGCGTCATGGAACAGGTTCTTGCGGCCGCTCTTGCCCCACACCGAGGCATGCGCGTGGCAGCCGTTGCCGGTCAGGTTCGAGAAGGGCTTCGGCATGAAGGTGGCGCGCAAGCCGTGCTTCTCCGCGACCGCCTTCACCATGTACTTGAAGAAGGCGTGACGATCGGCGGTGACGAGGCAATCGCTGTAGTCCCAGTTCATCTCGTACTGGCCGTTGGCGTCCTCGTGGTCGTTCTGGTAGGGCTTCCAGCCGAGCGCCAGCATCGAATCGCAAATCTCGGTGATGACGTCGTAGCGCCGCATCAGCGCGCCCTGGTCGTAGCAGGGCTTGGCCTGGGTGTCGCGCGGGTCGGAGATCGCATAGTCCTCGGCGCTCATCAGGAAGAACTCGCACTCGACGCCGGTCTTCAGCCGGTAGCCGGCCTTCTCGGCGCGCGCGACCTGGCGCCGCAGGGCGACGCGTGGCGAAGCCTCGACCTCCTTGCCGTCCATCCAGAGATTGGACGCCAGCCAGCCGACTTCCGGTTTCCAGGGCAGTTGAAGCAGGCTGCCGGGATCGGGAATCGCGAACATGTCCGAATTGGCCGGCGTCATGTCGAGCCAGACCGCGAAGCCGGCGAAGCCGGCGCCGTTCTTCTGCATCTCGCCGATCGCCGACGCCGGCACCAGCTTGGCGCGCAGCCCGCCGAAGAGATCGACGAAGGAAATCAGGAAGTACTTGATCTTCTTTTGCTTGGCGATCTCCGCCAGATTGGCTGCCATCGACTGCCCCCCATTTGTCCAGGCGATTGTCCGAGCGTTCCGAGCTCCGCGCAGGCTCTATGTCTTCCCAGGAATCCAGTCGGTCCCGGCGAGCGGTACGCCGGCCATGGCAGCCGCTTCGACCGTCAGCGCGACCAGATCCTCGGGTTCCAGGTTGTGCAGGTGCGATTTGCCGTTGGCCCGCGCCAGCGTCTGCGCCTCCAGGACCATGCAGGTGAGGTAGTTTCGCACCCTGCGCGCGCCCTGCTCCGGGTCGAGGCGCGCCTCCAGCACCGGGTCCTGCGTGGTCACGCCGACCGGACAGCGCCCGGTATGGCAATGGTGGCAAGTCCCGGGCGCGGTGCCGAGCCTGCGGTAGTCCTCGAGATAGAGCGCCCGGTTGCAGTTGAGCGCGATCAGCGCTGCGGTACCGATCGAGACCGCGTCGGCGCCGAGCGCAAGCGCCTTGGCTACGTCGGCACCGCTGCGGATGCCGCCGGAGACGATCAGCTGCACCTTGCGATGCATGTCGAGCTCCTGGAGCGCCTCGACCGCGCGGCGCACCGCCGGCAGGATCGGGATTCCGACATGCTCGATAAAGACGTCCTGAGTCGCCCCGGTGCCGCCCTCCATGCCGTCGAGCACGATCACGTCGGCGCCCGACTTGATCGCCAGCGGCACGTCGTACTGCGGCCGGGTAGCGCCGATCTTGACGTAAATCGGCTTTTTCCAGTCGGTGATCTCGCGCAGCTCGCGGATCTTGATCTCCAGATCGTCGGGACCCGTCCAGTCGGGATGGCGGCAGGCGCTGCGCTGGTCGATCCCCTGCGGCAGCGTGCGCATGCCGGCTACCCGCTCGGTCACCTTG
>JBOHKJ010000280.1:0-6977 GCA_050728975.1 Kiloniellales bacterium
GAGCTCGGGCTCGCCCGGCTGCGCGGCGATCCCGGCGAGCGCCAGGGCGCGGTCTTCCCCGGCCACCCCCTTGGCCGCCAGCTGGGCGGCAATGCGCCGCGCCGAGGCGCCCCGCCGGCTGAGGCCGCGCGCTTTGGATTCGGCATAGGCGCGGTCGTCAATCAGGCCCTCGGCCACCAGGCGCGCCACCAGTGCGTCGACCGCGCCTGCGCCGGCTTCCGGATCGGTGCCGTGGAGCTCGGCCGAACGCTTGACCCGGCGCAGCAGCACGCGCCTCACCTGGGCCGCCGGGGCGGCGTAGCGCTCCAGGTAGGCGAGTGCCGCTTTCTTCAGCCGCTCGGGCGTCGCCGGACGCGGTCCGCGCCGCCGCGCATTGCCGGATCGCGCGTCCGCCTGCGGCTTGTCTCGGCGCCCCTTGCCGACTATCTGAGGGCCCATGGACCCCTCCTCCCTTGCCGGCACATCGCTACGCCCGCGCCAAATCGGGGCGCTCAACGGGCGCGGCCTCTGGACACTCTACGTCAAAGAGGTGCGGCGCTTCCTCAATGTCTACACCCAGACGCTGCTGGCGCCGATGGTGACCACGCTGCTGTTCCTTGCCATTTTCACTCTGGCGCTGGGCCGCGCGATGCAGCAAGTGGGCGGCGTGAGCTTCGCGGAGTTTCTCGCCCCTGGCCTGGTCATGATGGCGATGGTACAGAACGCCTTCGCCAACACATCCTCCTCGATCCTGATCGCCAAGGTCCAGGGCAACATTGTCGACGTGCTGATGCCGCCGCTCAGTGCCGGCGAGCTGACGCTCGGCTTCGCCGCCGGCGGCGTCACTCGCGGGCTTGTGGTCGGCGTCGCGGTGACGCTCGGCATGTGGATCTTCGTGCCGCTGACGATCCATTCGCTGTCGGCGGTGCTTTTCTACGCCGTCAATGCCTCGCTCATGCTGTCACTGCTCGGCATGTTGGGTGGCATCTGGTCGGAAAAGTTCGACCACATCGCTGCCGTCACCAACTTCGTCATCACCCCCTTCTCGTTCCTTTCGGGCACCTTCTATTCGATCGAGCGGTTGCCGGAGCATCTCCAGGTCGTGGCGCACTTCAATCCCTTTTTCTACATGATCGACGGTTTCCGCTACGGCTTCATCGGCCATGCCGACGGCTCACTGGCGCTCGGCGCCGTGGTCCTGCTCGGCACCAACCTGGCGCTCTGGGTGACTGCGCACCGCTTCTTCGCCACCGGCTATCGTCTGAAGGCATGAGCGATCTCACGCTCGGCGTCGATCTCAGGCAGCGCCACTTCGGCGCGGTCAATTGGCGCGGCCTCTGGACGCTCTACTGGCGCAACCTGGCGCGTTTCCTGAAGCTGGCGATGGAGACCCTGGGCGCGCCGGCGGTAACTGCCCTGCTGTTCATCGCGGTCTTCGTCCTGGCGCTCGAGGGGCGCGAAGAGATGCTGCCCGGCATCTCCGTGGCGCGCTTCGTGGCGCCTGGCATCGTCATGTTTTCGCTGCTTCACTGCGCCTTCGAAAGCGCGGCCTTTCCGATCCTCTACGACAAGATGGAGGGGATGATCCAGGACGTTGCCGCGGCCCCGCTGTCACCGATCGAAATTCTGCTCGGCTACGCGTTCGCCGCCACCAGCTGCGCGCTCTTCGTCGGCGTCGCGGTCACCTTTGTCGTGTCGTTCTTCGTCGAAACGCAACTGGTGATGCCGCTGGCGCTGATTGGATTCGCTGCCGCTGCCGCGCTGCTTTTCGCGCTGTTCGGCACACTGGTCGGTCTCTGGGCCGACAAGTGGGAGCACTATGCCGCCGCCGAGACCTTCCTGGTGTTGCCGCTCGGCTTGCTGTCCGGCGCCTTCTTCACGCTGCGCGACCTGCCGCATGACCTTCACTGGCTGTTTGCGATCAACCCGGTATTCCACGCCATCAATGGATTCCGCTACGGCTTCATCGGCGAAAGTGACGCCTCGCTCGCCACGGGGATAGGGTTCCTGCTATTGCTCGATCTCTTGCTGGCTGTCTTTGCCTGGCGGTTGTTCGTGGTCGGCTACAAGATCAGAGCCTGACGCCGACGCAGAGCTGCCTTTCGCAAGGAGTGGTTGGATGCGTTCCTTCAAGTCTTTGCTGCTCCCGCTGCTGCTGGCGGTCTCGGTCGCGCCGTGCCCGGTGGATGCCACCGACCTCGAGCTCAACGGCGAGGGACTGTTGTGGCGGATCACCGCCGCCAACGGTGCAGTCAGCCATCTCTTCGGCACCGTGCATTCGACCGACGAGCGGGTGCTGACCCTGCCGGAGCCGGCCCAGCGGGCCTTCGACGTCTCGCGCAGCGCCGCTTTCGAAATCCTCCTGACCGACGCGGTCGAGCAGCAGATGGCCGAGGCCATGGTGCTGCCGCACGGCCATAGCCTGAGCCAGCTGGTGGGTCCCGAGCTCTTCAACGCCATTAGCGGCGTCGCCGGCGAATACAGCATTCCGATCGACGTGCTCCAGCCGCTCAAGCCCTGGGCGCTGATCGCCATCTTCTCCTTCCCGCCCGAGGAGCTGGTGCGCCGTCAGCAGGGGATGCCGAGCCTCGACGAGCGCCTGCAAGACGAAGCGCGTCTCGCCGGCAAGGAGGTGGTCGCGCTCGAACGGCCCGAGGACCAGATCGCGGTCTTCGAATCTCTGACGGTCGATCAGCAGGTGGCGATCGTCGCCTCGATGGTGGAAGACAGCGCCAGTGTCCGGAACTGGTTCGAGGAGCTGCTGCAGCTCTACCTCCAACGCGACGTCGCCGGCATCTACGAGTATCTGGTCGAACAGACCACGCCCGAAGATTCGACGCTGACGGAGATCTTCGAGCAGCGGATCATCTTCGCCCGCAACATAAAGATGGCAGCGACCATGAACCCGCTGCTCGAGCGCGGCGGGGTCTTCGTCGCCATCGGCGCGCTTCACCTGCCCGGCCGCGAGGGCGTGGTGAACCTATTGGCCCGCCGCGGCTACAAGGTCGAGCGGATCTACTAGCGGCTTTTTGCGCACGCCGAGATCGCTGCCGATATTCGGAAAAGCCGTCCGGCGCCTCGGTTGACAGGGCCGAGCGCCAGCGCCGATAGTCACCCGCTCCGGCCGCCGGGGCGCCGCTTTCAGCCCCTTCCCCGGCCGGCGGGAAAGGCGGCCCATGAGTTCTCACCTGTTGCCCACCTACGCCCGCGCGGAGCTTGCCTTCGAGCGTGGCGAGGGCTGCTATCTCCAGGGCAGCGACGGCCGGCGCTACCTCGACTTCGCCGCCGGGATCGCCGTGGTGGCACTTGGCCACTGTCACCCGCATCTGGTCAAAGCGCTGAGCGAG
The DNA here is from genome assembly GCA_050728975.1 of Kiloniellales bacterium. GTDB lineage: Bacteria > Pseudomonadota > Alphaproteobacteria > Kiloniellales > JBOHKJ01 > JBOHKJ01. The sequence goes on from JBOHKJ010000280.1 coordinate 3,327, forward strand.
CAGGCTGGCCGCCTCTGGCACTGCTCCAATCTCTATCGCATTCCCGAGGGTGAGCGCCTCGCCGAACGGCTCTGCGCAGCGAGCTTCGCCGAGCGGGTGTTCTTCTGCAATTCCGGCGCCGAAGCGGTCGAGGGCGCGCTCAAGATCGTGCGCAAGTATCACGACGGCGCCGGTCGGCCGGAGCGCTACCGCGTCATCACCTGCACCGGCTCGTTCCACGGCCGCACCCTCGCCACCATAGGCGCGGCCAAGAACCCGAAGCATCTGGCAGGCTTCGATCCGGTGGTCGACGGCTTCGACCAGGTTGCCTTCGGCAACCTGAACGAGCTGCGCAACGCCATCGGGCCGGAGACCGCAGCGGTCCTGGTCGAGCCGGTCCAGGGCGAGGGTGGCATCCGCCCCGGCAGCCTCGATTATCTGCGCGGCCTGCGCCAAGTCTGCGACGAGTATGGCCTGCTGTTGGTCTTCGACGAGGTCCAGTGTGGGATGGGCCGGACCGGCAAGCTCTTCGCCCACGAGTGGGCCGGGATAGCGCCCGACGTGATGGCGGTTGCCAAGGGGATCGGCGGCGGCTTTCCGTTGGGCGCGATCCTGACCAGCGAGAAGGCGGCGGCCGGCATGACCCCCGGCTCCCATGGCTCGACCTTCGGCGGCAACCCCCTCGCCATGGCGGTCGGCAACGCGGTGCTCGACCTGCTGCTCGACAAGGGTTTCCTCGCCGGCGTCGAAAAGGCCGCGCGCCGGCTGTGGAAGCGGCTGGAGGCCCTCGTGCGCAATTACCCCCAGGTCTACAGCGAGCTGCGGGGCGCCGGCCTGATGCTGGGCCTCAAGGCCGTCCCACCAAACAGTGACGTGATCGAGCGTTTGCGCGCTGAGGGTCTCTTGACGGTCGGTGCCGGCGACAACGTGGTTCGCCTGGTGCCGCCGCTGGTTATCGGCGAGCGAGAGATTGACGAGTCGGTCGCGGCGCTCGAGCGGGTTGCCGAAGCCTATGCGGGATAGCGGATCGATGAAGGCGCCGCGCCACTTCCTCGACCTCGATCGCGTCGCAGCGCCGGAGCTGCGTCGCATGCTCGAGGTCGCCGTGGCCCACAAGTCCGGGCGACCGCCGGGCGGTGTCGCTCGACCCCTGGTCGGCAAGGCGCTCGCCATGATCTTCGAGAAGCCCTCGACTCGCACCCGGGTCTCCTTCGAGCTGGCGATACGCCAGCTCGGCGGCGACGCCGTGGTGCTGGAGCCGAGCGGAACCCAGCTCGGGCGCGGCGAAACCATCGCCGACACCGCACGCGTGCTGTCGCGCTACGTCGACGCAATCATGATCCGCACCACGCGCGAGGAAAAGCTGCTGGAGCTTGCCGAATTCGCCAGCGTCCCGGTGATCAACGGCCTTACCGATCGCACCCATCCTTGCCAGCTGATGGCCGACGTCATGACAGTCGAGGAGCGCTTGGGACCGATCGCCGGCAAGGTGGTCGCCTGGTCGGGCGACGGCAACAACATGGCTACGTCCTGGATTCACGCCGCCGCGCGCTTCGGCTTCGAACTGCGTCTCGCCTGTCCGGATTCGCTTCGTCCGCCGGCCGATGTCTTGGCCTGGGCCGAGCGCGAGGGCGGCAAGCTGCTGGTTACCAGCGATGTCCAGAGCGCCGTCTCCGGTGCCGATTGCGTAGTGACCGACGCCTGGGTGTCGATGGGTGACGACGTCGGCGACTCGGTTCGCCGTCACAACCTGCTGCGGTTCTACCGCGTGGACGAGGCGCTGATGGCCAAGGCCAAGCCGGAAGCCATATTCCTCCACTGTCTTCCGGCCCATCGCGGCGACGAGGTGACCGACGAGATAATGGACGGACCGCAGTCCGCGGTTTGGGACGAAGCCGAGAATCGGCTCCACGCGCAGAAAGGGATTCTCGCCTGGTGCCTGGGGTAAGTGTCGGTGCAGTGAGCGGCTTGAAGCCGCGCGGCGACGACCTGGTTCAGCCCTTCCTGCTCGAGATTCCGGGAATTCGCGGCCGCCTGGTTCGCCTCGGCCCGCTGCTCGACGAGATCGTCGGCCGCCACGGCTATCCCGAGCCGGTGGCCTCGCTGCTGGCGGAGTTCCTGGCGCTAGCCACCACGCTCGCCAGCCTGCTCAAATACAGAGGCATCTTCACGCTGCAGGGGCGCGGTGAGGGTCTCCTGCGCCTTCTGGTCGCCGACGTCACCGACAAGGGTGCAACGCGCGGCTACGCGTCCTTCGATGCCGATCGGCTGCCGCCGGCCGACGCGCCGCTCGATCTGCCGAGCGTCATGGGGGCGGGCTATCTCTCTTTCACTGTCGATCCGGACGCCGAGGGAGAGCGCTACCAAGGCATCGTCGCGTTGGAGGGCGCCAGTCTCGCCGACTGTGTGCTGCATTATTTCCGTCAGTCGGAGCAGCTGCCGACCGGCCTGTTGGTGGCCGCGGGCGGCCCAGTGCCCGGCGCGAACAAGGGCCGGCGCGCGGCGACGCTTATTCTTCAGCGCCTGCCTCAGGAAGATGAGGCTGCGCGCGGCGGCGAGAGCGAGGAAGCCTGGCGCCGCGCGATGGTGCTGATGGCGAGCTGCCGCCAGGAGGAGCTGATCGGCCAGCGGCTCTCCAGCCACCAGCTTCTCTATCGGCTGTTCCACGAGGAGCGGGTGCGGGTGTTCCGTCAGCGCCGCTTCCATTTCGCCTGCCGCTGTACCCGCGAGCGCTTGGCCAGGGTTCTGAAAAGCCTGCCGCAGCAGGAGCTGCTGGCGCTGGCCGTCGAGGATGAGGTGACCGCCGACTGCCAGTTCTGCGGCCGCGAGTATCGCTTCTCGGCGCGCGAGATCGCCGAGTTGACCGCGCCTTGATCCAGACTCAATCGCGGGCTAAGGAGCAGGGGGAGACGACCCCGATAGAGCCAAGGACTGGAAGCCAGGGGGCCCCATGACGCGCTATCCGCTCGCCAATACTCCGCTCCGGACGATCCTGTTGACGGCCGCAGTCCTGATGCTCGCCGGCTGCTCCACCCGACTGTCGCATACTAACTTTCCCGAGATCACCTTTCGCAACAGCCCGCCGATCGCCATTGCGGTAGAGGAGATCGTGGCGGTTTCTGGCTACGTCCCGCCAGCGAAGCCGCCCAACGTCGAGCACCTCTTTCCCTACCCGCCGGGCCGCATCGCGTTGCGTTGGCCGGGGGATCGGCTGGCGGCCGCCGGCAGCAGCGGCACTGTCCGCTACGTCGTGCTCGATGCTTCGGTGGTGGAGAGCGATCTTGCGGTTGAGAGCGGCATCGAGGGCGCCTTCACCAACGAACAGAGCGAGCGCTACGACGCCACGGTGGTGGTCGAGCTGGAGATCCTCGATGTCGCGAATCGGAGAGTCGGAATCGTCCGGGTGATTGCCAAGCGCTCTACCACGGTTGCGGAGGCTGCCAGCGTCCATGTTCGCGAACGGGCGTGGTTTGCGCTGACCGAAGCGTTGATGAACGACCTCGACCAGGAGCTCGAGAGCACCATCCGGCGCGAGCTGAGCGCCTATCTGCTCTAGCAGGTTGCTGAAAAAGTCCTCGCGATAGTTTTTTGGTCGTGATTCTCTGGTTCAGGGGATTTGCGGACCAGGAGGCCTTGATGCGGGGCGAGGATCGCGAGAGCGGGGCTCTGTTT
>JBOHKJ010000281.1:0-7832 GCA_050728975.1 Kiloniellales bacterium
CATCAGGATCATGTTGGCGTATTCGCCGAGGAAGAAGAGAGCGAAGGTCATGGAGGAGTATTCGACCATGAAGCCGGCGACCAGCTCCGACTCGCCTTCCGGCAGGTCGAAGGGCGCGCGATTGGTCTCCGCTAGAACGGAGATGAAGAAGACGACGAACATCGGCAGCAGCGGCAGCCAGAACCAGCTGAAAGGACCGTAGGCTCCCTGCTGCGCCAGCACGATATCCGTCAGGCGCAGCGAGCCGACGCAGAGCAGCACCGTGATGATGACGAAGCCCATCGAGACCTCGTAGCTCACCATTTGCGCCGCGGAGCGCAATGCGCCGAGGAACGGGTACTTCGAGTTGGAAGCCCAGCCGGCCATGATGACGCCGTAGACGCCGAGCGACGAGATCGCGAAGAGATAGAGAATGCCGACATTGATGTCGGCCAGGACCCAACCCTCGTCGAAGGGGATGACTGCCCAGGCAACCAGGCTGAGCACGAAGGTCAGCATCGGCGCTGCCAGGAATACCACCCGGTTGGCCCCGGTCGGCAGGATGGTCTCCTTGAACAGCAGCTTCACCGCATCGGCTATCGGCTGAAGCAAGCCCAAGGGCCCGACCACATTCGGCCCCTTGCGCAGCTGCATCGCCGCAATCACCTTGCGCTCCGCATAGGTGAGGTAAGCGACGAAAAACAGCAACGGCACCAGGATCGCGGCAATCTGTGCCACGATTACGATGGTCGGCAAGGCGTAACCGTCCCAGAAGCTATCCATGAGTGCCGGTCGCTCTATCCTTGCGGCGGACGAAAGCGTCCGTGCAAGCGGCCATAGTGACGGAGGCGCGGCTGATCGGGTCGGTCATGTAAAAATTCTCGACGGCGACACCGAACGGCGCGGCCTCGATCGTGCCGGCTTCGCCGAAGGCACCCCACGTCGCAGGCTGGAGCTGGTCGACGGCGGCGAAGATCGGATTGAGCGCAATCATGCGCTGGCGTACCTGCCCCAGATTGTCGTAAGGCAGCGCCTTGCCGATAAATCCGGAGAGCGCGCGAAGGATGGTCCAATCCTCGCGTGCCTCGCCCGGCGGAAATGCGGCCAGCCTTCCGAGCTGCACCCGGCCCTCGGTATTGACGTAGGTGCCGTTCTTCTCGGTGTAGGCCGCGCCTGGCAGCACGACGTCGGCGCGCTCGGCGCCACGATCGCCGTGATGGCCCTGATAGACCACGAAGGCCTTGCCGAGCCGTGACGTGTCGATCTCGTCGGCACCCAGCAGATAGACGAAGGAGATATCGCCGCTTTCGGCGCCCTCCAGGATGCCGGCGAGATCGCGCCCGCCGGCCCGCGGCACGAATTCCAGATCGAGGCCGGCGACGCGGGCCGCCGCCGTATGCAGGACGTTGAAGCCGTTCCAGCCGTCCTTCACCAGGCCGTAGCGCTCGCCGAGTTGGTGCGCGAGCGCAAGGATCGCTGCGCCGTCGTCGCGCCGCAACGCCGCCATGCCGAGCACCAGCATCGGCCGCTCCGCCGCCTCCAGCACCGTGGCGAAGGCGCCCGTGCCCTCGGCCAGCTCCTTCAGCGTTTCGGCTCCGGCACCGAGGTAATCATAGGGATAGGTGAGGTCCGCCTGGCGTCCGATTAAACCTATCTTGAATCCGCCACGCAGGAAGCGCTTGCGCAGCCGCGCATTGATCATCGTTGCTTCATGGCGCGGATTGGTACCGACCAACAGCGCCGCGTCGGCCTTCTCGATGCCCGCGATGCCGCTGTTGAAGAGGTAGCCGGCGCGGTGGCGCGGATCGAGCCTGGCGCCGTCCTGCCGGCAGTCGAGATTGGCCGATCCCAGCGCCGTCATCAGATCCTTGAGCGCGGTCATGGACTCGGCATCGCAAAGGTCGCCGGCGAGTGCGGCGATCCGCTTGCCGTCCAAGCCCGTTAGCCTGTCGGCGATCGCGCCAAAAGCTTCGTTCCAGCGCGCCGGTTCCAGCACGCCGTTACGGCGCAGATAAGGCTTGTCGATCCGCTGGCGGCCGAGACCGTCGCAGGCGTGGCGGGTCTTGTCGGATATCCACTCCTCGTTGATATCCTCGTGGAGGCGCGGCAGAACGCGCATCACTTGGCGGCCGCGAGCATCGACACGGATGTTGCTGCCGACCGCGTCCATCACGTCGACCGACAGCGTCTTGCGCAGCTCCCAGGAGCGCGCGTTGAAGGCATAGGGTCCCGAGGTGAGCGCACCGACCGGACAGACATCGACCAGATTGCCCGAGAGCTCGGAATCCAGCGCCCGCTCCAGCGTAGTGATTTCCAGGTGCTCGCCGCGGCCGAGCGCGCCGATCTCCTCCACGCCGGCAACCTCGGTCGCCAGGCGCACACAGCGCGTGCAGTGGATGCAACGCGTCATGATGGTCTTGATCAGCGGCCCCATATACTTTTCTTTGACCGCCCGCTTGTTCTCTTCGAAGCGGGTCCGGTCGAAGCCGTAGACCATGGCCTGGTCCTGCAGGTCGCATTCGCCACCCTGGTCGCAGATCGGGCAGTCGAGCGGGTGGTTGATCAGCAGAAACTCCATTACCCCCTGGCGCGCCTTTTTTGCGGTCGGCGTATCGGTCTTGATCGCCATGCCGTCGGCGACCGGCATGGCACAGGAGGCGATCGGCTTAGGCGCCTTTTCCATCTCCACCAGGCACATGCGGCAGTTGCCGGCGACCGAGAGGCGCTCGTGGTAGCAGAAGCGCGGAATCTCGACTCCGGCCAGCTCGCAGGCTTGCAGGACCGTCAGGCCCGCCGGCACTTCGACTTCGCGGCCGTCGATGGTGAGCTTCGGCATACCTGTGCCCTACTCCGCCGCCGCCATGCCGGCGTTGCGGTACGCCTGGATACGGCGCTCCAGCTCCGGTCGGAAGTGGCGAATCAGCCCCTGGATCGGCCAGGCCGCCGCATCGCCCAGCGCGCAGATGGTGTGGCCCTCGACCTGCTTGGTTACGTCGAGCAGCGTGTCGATCTCATCGAGGTCGGCGCGGCCGTCGATCATGCGGGTCAGCACCCGCCACATCCAACCAGTGCCTTCGCGGCATGGCGTGCACTGGCCGCAACTCTCATGCATGTAGAAATGCGAGAGGCGGGCTATCGCTGCCACAACGTCGGTCGATCTATCCATCACGATCACCGCCGCGGTACCGAGGCCGGACTTCACCTCGCGCAGGGAGTCGAAATCCATGAGCACGCTGTCGCAGATCGACTTGGGGATGAGCGGCACCGAGGAGCCGCCGGGAATGACCGCGAGCAGGTTGTTCCAGCCGCCGCGCACGCCGCCGGCGTGCTTCTCGATCAGCTCTTTGAGCGGAATCCCCATCTCCTCTTCCACGTTGCAGGGTTTGTCCACGTGGCCCGAGACGGAGAAGATCTTGGTCCCGGTATTCTTGGGGCGCCCGAGATCAGTCCACCAGGCAACGCCGCGGCGCAGGATATCCGGCACCACGGCGATGGTCTCGACGTTATTGACGGTGGTCGGCCGGCCGTAGAGGCCCATCGCCGCCGGGAACGGAGGCTTCAGGCGAGGCTGGCCCTTCTTGCCTTCGAGGCTTTCCAGTAGCGCGGTCTCTTCGCCGCAGATATACGCGCCGGCGCCACGATGCAGATAGATCTCGTAGTCCCAGCCGCTGCCGCAGGCATTCTTGCCGAGCAATCCGGCGTCATAGGCTTCGTCGATCGCCACCTGCATGTTGGAGGCTTCGTCGTAGAACTCGCCGCGGATGTAGATGTAACAGGCGGTCGTGCCCATGGCGAACCCGGCCACCACGCAGCCTTCCAGCAGGCGATGCGGATCGTTGCGCAGGATCTCGCGGTCCTTGCAGGTACCGGGCTCCGACTCGTCGGCGTTGACGACGAGGTACGACGGCCCGCCGTCGCCTTGCTTCGGCATGAAAGACCACTTGAGACCGGTCGGAAAGCCGGCGCCGCCGCGCCCGCGCAGGTCGGACTGCTTGATCTGGTCGATCAGCGCCTCGCGACCGAGGCCGATCAAGTCCTTGGTGTTGCTCCAAATGCCGCGCCGCCTGGCGCCGGCCAAGCCCCAATCGTCCTGGCCGTAAAGGTTGGTGAAGATGCGGTCCTTGTCCTGCAGCATCTAGTCGCCCCCTTCGCCCGGGCGAGCTTCACCGGTCTCGGCTTTCGGCAGCTTGGTGAGCGTGGTCGCTCCGCCTTCAGGCGCCGAGCCCTGGCGCCCGGTTTGGGGACCCACGGGGATGTCCTCGCCGGATTTCATCGCATCGAGGATTTCGAGCAGGCGCTGGGGGGTCAGGTCCTCATAGTAGTGATCGTCGATCTGCACCATCGGAGCGTTGGCGCAGGCACCGAGGCACTCGACCTCGACCAGCGTAAAGGTTCCGTTGCTGCTCGACTCCTTGAGGCCGATGCCGAGCTTCTTCTTGCAGGCCTCGGTCAGCTCGTCGGCGCCGCGCAGCCAGCAAGGGGTAGTGCGACAGACCTGGATCAGGTGCCGACCCACCGGTTTCAAGTTGAACATGCTGTAGAAGCTGGCGACCTCATGGGCGCGGATCGGCGCCATCTCGAGATACTGGGCGACGTATTCGATCGCCTCCCTGGGCAGCCAGCCGCCGGATTGGCGCTGGGCAATATCGAGCAAGGGAACGATTGCGCTCGCCTGCCGTCCCGCCGGATAGCGTGCGACGATGGTCTTCGCGCGGGCCTCGTTCTCGGCGGTGAAGGCAAAGCCGTTGGCTTGCGCCTTGGGGTAACTGGTCACTCTCATCGGTCGACCTCGCCGAAGACGATGTCCATCGAGCCCAGAATCGCCACGCTGTCGGCCAGCATGTGGCCGCGACACAGATAGTCCATGGCGGCGAGATGCGCGAAGCCCGGCGCGCGAATCTTGCAGCGATAGGGCCGATTGCCGCCATCGGAGACCAGAAAGACCGCGAACTCGCCCTTGGGTGCTTCGACCGCCGTGTAGGTCTCTCCCGCCGGCACGTGGTAGCCCTCGGTGTAGAGCTTGAAATGATGGATCAGCGCTTCCATCGAGCGCTTCATCTCGCCGCGGCTGGGCGGCGTGATCTTCTGGTTGGGCGTCTTGACGGGTCCGTCGGGCATGCGTTGGAGGCATTGCTCCATGATGCGCAGCGATTGCCGCATCTCTTCGACGCGGACCAGGTAGCGGTCGAAGCAGTCGCCGTTCTTGCCGACCGGAATATCGAACTCCATCGCCTCATAGCAATCGTAGGGCTGCGCCTTGCGCAGATCCCAGGGAACGCCGGAGCCGCGCAGCATCGGTCCGCTGAACCCCCAGTCGTTGGCTTCCTCGGCGCTCACGACGCCGATGTCGACCGTGCGTTGGCGGAAAATGCGATTCTCCGTCAGCAGCTCTTCGACGTCGTCGATTACCTTGGGAAACTGTTCGCAGAACCTTGCGATGTCCTCGAGCAGGCCTGCCGGTAGCTCGCGCGCCACGCCACCGGGCCGGAAATAGGCTGCGTGCAGGCGCGCACCCGAAGCGCGCTCGTAGAACTCCATCAGCCGCTCGCGCTCCTCGAAGCACCAAAGGATCGGCGTCATGGCACCGACGTCGAGCGCGAAGGTCGCAATGTTCAGCAGATGATTGAGAATCCTCGAAATCTCGCTGTAGAGCACGCGGATGTACTGACCGCGCAGCGGCACGTCGATCCCCAGCAGCTTCTCGGTCGCCAGCGCGAAGGCGTGCTCCTGATTCATCGGAGCGACGTAGTCGAGCCGGTCGAAATAAGGGACAGCCTGCAGATAGGTCTTGTACTCGATCAGCTTCTCGGTACCGCGATGGAGCAGGCCGATGTGCGGATCGGCGCGCTCGATCACCTCGCCGTTCATCTCCAGCACCAGGCGCAGCACGCCATGGGCCGCCGGGTGTTGCGGCCCGAAGTTGAGCGTGAGCGGCTTGATTTGGACTTCCGGCATCTCAGCTCTTGCCCTCGCCGGACGTCGCGCCGTTCGCCTTCTCGTCGCCCGGAAGCCGCAGAATTCCCTCCCAGGGGCTGGTGAAGTCGAAGGTGCGGAATTCCTGGGTCAGCTTGACCGGCTCGTAGACCACGCGCTTCTGACCCTCGTCGTAGCGCAGCTCGACGAAGCCGGTCAGTGGAAAATCCTTGCGCAGCGGATGCCCCTCGAAGCCGTAGTCGGTGAGAATCCGGCGCAGATCGGGATGATCCGAGAAATAGATCCCGAAGAGATCCCAGACCTCGCGCTCGAACCAGTTCGCGGAGTTGAAGACGCTCACCACCGAGGGGACCGTCGTCGCCTCATCGGCCGAGACCTTGACCCGCACCCGCAGGTTATGGCTCAGGGACAGCAGGTTGTAGACCACGTCGAAACGCAAATCGCGCGCCGGACGATCGACCGCCGTCACATCGACCAGCTGCTTGAACTGGCAGTTCTGGTCGTTGCGCAGGAACGTAAGCGCCTTGACGATCGCTTCGCGCTTAACCCAGACGACGAGCTCGCCCAGCGCGACTTCGGTTCCGAGGACATCCGCTTTCAAGCCGGCAGCGATGTGACTGCCGAGGTCGCGCAGCATTTCGTCCATCTCGGACTTGCGAAGCTTGTCGACCTCCGGCGCCATTACCGCACCAGCCCGGCGCGCCGCTTGATCTTTTTCTGCAGCTGCAGGATGCCGTAGAGCAGCGCTTCGGCGGTCGGCGGACAGCCCGGCACATAGACGTCGACCGGCACGATGCGGTCGCAGCCACGCACCACGGAGTAGGAATAGTGGTAGTAGCCGCCGCCGTTGGCGCAGGAGCCCATAGAGAGCACCCAGCGCGGCTCGGCCATCTGGTCGTAGACCTTGCGCAGCGCCGGCGCCATCTTGTTGCACAACGTGCCCGCCACGATCATCAGGTCGGACTGGCGCGGGCTCGGCCGAAAAACCATGCCGAAACGTTCGAGGTCGTAGCGGCTGCAGGCGGTGTGCATCATCTCGACCGCGCAGCAGGCGAGCCCGAAGGTCATCGGCCAGAGCGAGCCGGCCTGGGCCAATGCCGCAGCTTTGTCGACAGTGGTGAGCAGGAATCCCTTCTCGGCGATGTCCTCGTTGACCTGCTTCATGGCGGCGTCCTGCGCCGCTCCGGGGGCGAGCGAGGCGGCGGTGGCGCTAGCGCTCATTCCCATTCCAGCGCTCCTTTCTTCCACTCATATATGAAGCCCACCGTCAACACGCCAAGGAACACCACCATCGACCAGAATCCGAACAGCCCCACGTCGCCGAAAGCCGCGGCCCAGGGAAAGAGGAACGCGACCTCGAGGTCGAAGACAATGAAGAGGATGGCCACCAGATAAAAGCGAACGTCGAACTTGCTACGAGCGTCGTCGAAGGCCTCGAATCCGCACTCGTAGGGAGAGGCTTTCTCGGAATCCGGCCGCTGGCGCGCCACAAGATAGGAAAACAGCACGATGCCGATCGCCAGCACAACCGCAATTCCGAGGAATAGCAAAATCGGCAGATATTCGACGAGCAGTTCGTCCATCGATCCTTGTCCCGAGGAGGGCTCTACTCTTGCGCCGCCGCTGTCGACGCGCGGGCGCGAGGACTCGGCCGCGCCCCGCCGGCCCCCCGGACAATAAGGCCTATGTCGGCCACGGCAAGCCGGCAAGGTGCGTTGGTCTGATGCTTCGTGACCGTCATATAGGGGCTACGGTGTCCTCGGTCTTCGACCTTGGCTGACGATCGGTGCTGCGATCCGGAACCTCGGCTCGCAGAACGACCGGCGCCCCATAGCGTCGCCGCTTTCCCGCGGGCGGACAGCCCCTCGCTCTCTGCCGCACGGAGGGAATGGCGGGAGTGACGGGACTTGAACCCGCGG
>JBOHKJ010000282.1:0-4901 GCA_050728975.1 Kiloniellales bacterium
GCCGCGGCCTTTACGGCCCACTGATCGTCGAAGAGGCAGAGCCGGTTGCTGTCGACCGCGACGTCACCTGGGTGCTCGACGACTGGCGCCTCCTGAAATCGGCGGAGATCAGCGACGACTTCGGCAACGGCCACGACGCGAGCCACAACGGCCGGGTCGGCAACACTGTCACGATCAACGGACAGGTGCCGAACAGCTTCGCGGTCAGGAAGGGCGAGCGCATCCGCCTGCGCCTCGTCAACGCGGCGAATGCGCGCATTTTCGGTCTCGACTTTCAGGGCCACGAGCCGGTCATCGTCGCGCTCGACGGCCAGCCGGTGGCGCCGCATGTGCCCGACAACGGCCTCGTCGTACTGGGTCCGGCCATGCGCGCCGATGTCATGCTCGACATGACCGGCGACGCGGGCAGCCAGCTCTCCGTCGTCGACCGATTCTACCAAGGGCTCGAGTACCGACTGGTCGATCTCACCTATGACGACACGCCGCTGAGGGAGCGCTCGCCGGACTGGCCGATGGCGCTGCCGGCCAATCCCCTGCCGGAGCCCGGCCTTCCCGACGCTGTCCGTCATGACGTGGCCTTCAACGGCGGAATGATGGGCGGAATGGTCATGCAGGAGATGGGCGGCAGCATGGGCCAGAGCATGTCGGGCGGCATGGGATCCATGATGGGCATGATGCACTCCGGCAAGATCTGGTTCATCAACGGCGTGGCGGCCGAAGGCCACGTCATGGACCCGATGCTGACGCTGGAACGTGGCCGCTCGCATGTCATCGCCATGACCAACGCGACTGCCTGGCATCACCCGATCCACCTGCACGGCCACTCCTTCCGAGTGCTCGCCCGCAACGGCACGCCAACGCGGCGTCGCGAGTGGCAGGACACGGTGCTGATAGCCCCGCGCGAGAAGGTCGAGATCGCCTTCGTCGCCGACAACCCCGGCGACTGGATGTTCCATTGCCACATCCTCGAACACCAAGCGGCCGGGATGATGGGCGTCATTCGGGTCGGATAGGAGGAAGAACGAACATGAGACGGCTTGCTCTCTGGCTGGCCATGCTCGCGGGCCTATCTACGGCCTCTGCCGCGGCGGCGGACGGCGATCCGAAGCGCGGCGCGCAGGTCTACCGTGTCTGTGTCGCCTGCCATGCACTGGAGCCAGGCTTGCACCTGACCGGTCCCAGCCTTGCGAACGTCGTGGGTCGCGCTGCGGGCAAGGCCCAAGGCTACCTGCGCTATTCGCCCGGCCTCAAAGAAGCCGCCTTCGAGTGGAACGCGGCCGCACTCGACGGATGGCTGAAGAATCCCGCGGAAATGATTCCCGGCAACTACATGGCCTTCGAGGGGATCGACGATGCCCAGGGGCGTGCGGACCTGATCGCCTTCCTCGAAATAGCCGGAGCTCTGGATGGCGGGGAGCGGGGTGTTGCGGAAGGTCTGATGCCAGCCGCCTATCTCCGCGCCCAGGCGCCGCAGCCGATCGAGGATGCGCCACCCCAGGCGCGCACCTCTTCCATCCGGCATTGCGGCGACAGCTACTTCATCAAGACCGACGATGGCCGGGAGACCCCGTATTGGGAAAAGAACATTCGACTGAAGATCGACAGCGCCAATTCGGGCCCGCCGCCGGGCGTTGCGGTCCTTCTTCAGGCCGGCATGCAGGGCGACCGCTTTTCCGTGATCTTCTCGAGTCTCGCTGACCTCACCTCCATCGTCCAAGAGAAATGCTGAGGTGGCGTCGAGCGACACCGCCCAGCAACAAGGAAGGAGATCGAAAATGCACAGGATACTCTCCCTTCTCGCAGCCGCTGTCGTCACGATGACCAGTGCACTCACCGTCTTTGGAACAGCGGCCCTTGCCGCCGACGTGACCCTTTACAAGAATCCACAGTGCGGCTGTTGCGAAGCCTATGCCGACTACTTGCGCGAGAACGGCTTCACGGTGACCGTCAAGCCGACCCACGAGCTCGTCGCAATGAGCCGCGATGCCGGTATTCCCGACGAATTTCACGGCTGCCATCTCTCGTTCGTCGAGGGCTACGCCGTGAGCGGCCATGTACCGGTGGAGACCGTTAACCGGCTGCTCACCGAACGCCCCGACATCAAGGGCATCACGCTGCCCGGCATGCCCCAGGGTTCCCCCGGCATGACGGGAACGAAGACCGAGCCCTTCACGATCTATGAGATCGGCGCCGGCCGGCCAAAAGTCTACGCGGTCGAATGACAGCGGACTCGAAGATGCGGCCTTCCGCCGGACTGTTTCTCGGTGCCGCGGCTATCGCCGCGACGGCCGCGGCGGGGTGGGCGCTCTGGCCGCCATCGTCGCCCGGGCGCGCCGATCCGGAGGACGCACGCCAGGTAGCGCTGGGCGAGGCCGTCTACCGGCAGCATTGCGCGAGCTGCCATGGCGTGAATCTCGAAGGTCAGCCAAATTGGCAGATCCGCAAGCCCGATGGCCGCTTGCCGGCGCCCCCGCACGACGAGGCCGGCCACAGCTGGCATCACCCCGACGAGCAGTTGTTTCGCATCACCAAGCTGGGCCTCAAGCCGCCCTTGGCGCCGGAGGGCTACCAGAGCGACATGCCGGCGTTTGGACCGACCTTGAGCGACGATGAAATCTGGGCGGCGCTCGCCTACATCAAGAGCCGTTGGCCGATAGACATAAGAGCGCGCCAGAGCCGCCTGAACCAGCGAGCATCCCAATGATGGACGGCATGATGAAGGGCTTGGAGATGTGGGCGATGGGCCTGACCGGACTGCTGGTGATCGTCGTGCTGCTGCTCGCGGCGGCGGCCCTCGTCAAATATCTGCTCGCCGACCGCAAAGGCAGGAAAGACGATGACTGAGAACTGGATCACGGAGCGGCCACGCTCTGGTTCTGGAGCAGTGACGCATCTAGCGAAAAATATCGTGCCGGCTCTTGCATTGAGCGCCGCCCTGATCGCTGCCCCGGCGGCGTTCGCGCACTCCCTCGAAGATCTCGAGTCGATGCTGGGCGACAAGGAGAAGTACTTCCAGCCGGTGGAAAAGGAGGCGCCGGGTTTCGCGCTCCGTAACGCCGATGGCGAGTCCGTCCGTCTCGCGGATCTCCGAGGCCAGGTTGTGGTCCTGCACTTCATCTATGCCAGCTGCCCGGATGTTTGCCCGCTGCACGCCGAGAAAATCGCAGAGATCCAGGAAATGGTGAACCGGACAGCGATGAAGGATGCGGTCCAGTTCGTCAGCATCACCACTGACCCGAGGAGCGATGTCGCGGAGGTGCTCCGGGCTTACGGTCCGGCGCATGGGCTCGATCCTTCCAACTGGACCTTCCTCACGACGACGCCGGGCCAGCCGGAGGACGCGACCCGGCGGCTGGCCAAGGCCTACGGTCACAGGTTCAGCAGGGCCGAGGACGGCTATCAGACGCACGGCATCGTTACGCATGTGATCGACAGGGAGGGCCGCTGGCGGGCGAATTTCCACGGGCTGGAGTTCAATCCGGTCAACCTCGTGCTCTTCGTCAACGCGCTCGTCAACGATGTCCACCGCCCCGATGAGCACGGGCGGACGAGCTGGTGGGACCGCGTGCGGGCCCTGTTCTGACAATGTGCGACAACACCACGCAGGGGCCCCGCCTGGAGCGGACTATACATGGCAGCGTCATGCCAAACGGTGACTGGTTGACGGTGTTATGCCGCGCAACCGCGTAGTCGTTCCGCCTCACGCGGCCTTGGCGCCACCTTCGCGGCGGCGGCGCTCGACGAAGGCGCGCAGCTCCTCGTCGATCGCCGGATCGAGCGGCGGCGGCTCGTAGTCGGCGAGAATCCTCTTGTAGAGCAGATGGGCGCGCTGGTGCGCTTCCGGCGCGCCGGCCTCGCGCCAGCTCTCGAAGTTGCGCCAGTCGGAGAGGATCGGCGCGTAGAAGGCGGTCTGTAGCGCGCCAGCGTGTGGGCCGCGCCGAAGAAGTGGCCGCCCGGCTGAACCTCGCGGATCGCGTCGAGGCCGAGCGTCTCCTCGTTGACCTCGAGCGGCTGCAGCACCTCGGCCATCATCTGCAGCAGCTCGGCGTCGAGGATCATCTTCTCGAAGGAGGCGCAGAGCCCCCCTTCCAGCCAGCCGGCGCCGTGCATCATCAGGTTGGCGTGACCGAGCACCGCGCCCCAGATCGACATCTCGGACTCGTAGGCCGCCTGGGCGTCGACGCAGTTGGCGGCATTGGCGTTCGACGAGCGGTAGGGCAGCCCGTAGCGGCGCGCGAGCTGGCCGCCGGCGATCGCCGCCTTGACGTACTCCGGGGTGCCGAAGGCCGGCGCGCCCGACTTCATGTCGACGTTGGAGGTGAAGCCGCCGTAGGCGACCGGCGCGCCCGGGCTCACTATCTGGGCGAAGGCGAGACCGGCCAGCGCCTCGGCGTTCTGCTGGGCGAGCGCGCCGGCGATGGTGGCCGGGCTCATGGCGCCCGACAGCGTGAAGGGCGTCAGCACCATCAGCTGGCCGGCCCTGGCCATCTCGATGACGCCTTCGATCATCGGCCCGTCGAGGCGCAGCGGCGAGGAGGAGTTGACGATGGTGAAGAGGCTGGGCTCGCGCTTCATCTGCTCGACGCTGACGCCGCGCGCGATGCGGGCGATCTCGATGCCGTCGAGAATTCTGGTGCGGCCCAGCGAATAGGCATGGAACACCTTGTCGGAGAGTCGCGCGAAGGCGTCGAGGCAATCGAGGTGGCGGGTCTCCGGCGCCAGGTCGACCGGCTCGACCGGATAGCCGCCGAAGACGTGGACCACGTTCAGCGCCTGGCCGAGGCGCAGGAAGCTCTTGTAGTCCTCGAAGCTGCCGGGGCGGCGTCCGCGCTCCAGGTCCGAGGCGTTGGGCGCGCTGCCGACCGTGGCGATGACGACGTTGTTGCCGCCCATCTCCACGT
>JBOHKJ010000283.1:0-3262 GCA_050728975.1 Kiloniellales bacterium
GCGAAGAGGTCTCCTTCTTCGCGCTGGTCGACGGCCGGCACGCGCTGCCGCTGGCCTCGGCTCAGGACCACAAGCGTGCCTTCGACGGCGACCAGGGCCCCAACACCGGCGGCATGGGCGCCTACTCGCCCGCACGCCTGATGTCGCCGGAGCTCCAAGCGCGGATTATGGCGGAGATTATCGAGCCGACAGTGGCCGGCATGGCTGAGCTGGGCGCGCCCTTCAAGGGCGTCCTCTACGCCGGCCTGATGGTTAGCGACGGTGCGCCCAAGCTGATCGAGTACAACGTCCGCTTCGGCGATCCCGAGTGCCAGGTGCTGATGATGCGCCTGATGTCGGATCTCATTCCGGCGCTGCTGGCCTCGATCGACGGCGAGCTCAGGGACTTCGACCTGCGCTGGTATCCCGAGGCGGCGCTGACCGTCGTGATGGCGGCGCGCGGCTATCCCGGCAGCTACCAGACCGGCGAGGAGATCGGGGGGCTGAAGGCCACGCTCGAAGTCGAGGATGTCGAGGTTTTCCATGCCGGCACCAAGGCGGGGCCCAACGGCGAAGTGCTTTCCAACGGCGGACGCGTGTTGTCGGTGACCGCGCTCGGGGAGACGCTCGCCGAGGCTCAGGGTCGCGCCTATCGGGCGCTCGACCTGATCGACTGGCCGGGCGGCTTCTGCCGCCGCGACATCGGCTGGCGCGCGCTCGAAGACGGGAAGCGCTAAGGCAGGCGCCGGGCGCGGAAGAAGTTGCGCAACAGCGCGCCGGCACGCACCTCCTCGAGGCCGCCCACCACTTCGGGCCGATGATGACAGGTCGCTTGGCCGAAGAAGCGCGCGCCGTGCTCCACGGCGCCGCCCTTGGGATCGTAGGCGCCGAAGTAGAGGCGGCGCAGGCGGGCGAGCGAAATCGCCGCCGCGCAGAGCGCACAGGGCTCCAGCGTCACATAGAGGTCGCAGCTCGTAAGCCGCTTCTCGCCGAGCTCGCGCGCCACCTTCTGGATCACCAACAGCTCGGCGTGCGCGGTGGGATCGTGCAGCTCTTCGACCCGGTTGCGGTCGCGCGCTAGCACCGCGCCGCTCGCGGCCTCCACCAACACCGCGCCGACCGGCACTTCGCCGGCGGCGGCGGCAGCACTTGCCTCTTCGAGGGCGAGGCTCATCGGCGAGCGCTTGGTCGCACTGTCCATCGGCGGAAGGCTTTAAGAGCCGGACCGCCCCCGGTCAAGCCGCAGCCCAGCAGCCAAGCTGCCGTCGCACGGATACTCTATATCTTCTCGCGCCTTGCGCGGCGGTGGCTGCGAGGCCAGATTGGCCACCATGACGCGCCCCCCTGTGATCGGGCTTACGCTCGACAGCGAAAGCGCTGGCGGCTATTCGGCGCTGCCCTGGTACGCGCTTCGCCAGAACTACTGCACCGCAGTGGTCGAGGCCGGCGGCCTGCCGCTGCTGCTGCCCCACGAGCCGGAGCAGGCACGTCACTATCTGGGCCTGCTCGACGGCCTCCTCGTCACCGGCGGCGCCTTCGACGTCGATCCTGCAATTTTCGGCGCCAACGACCGCCACGCGACCGTCACCACCAAGGACCGCCGCACCGCCTTCGAGCTGGCGCTCACGCGGCTCGCGGTCGAGGAGGATCTGGCGCTGCTCGGAATCTGCGGCGGCGAGCAGCTCCTGAATGTGGCGCTCGGCGGTACGCTGATCCAGCATATTCCCGACGAGGTGCCGAACGCACTGTCCCACGAGCAGCCCAACCCGCGCAGCGAGCCGGGTCATGAAATTGAGATCGGCGGCAACAGCCGCCTCGCGCGGTTGCTCGGCGGCACGCGCTTTGCCGTCAACTCGGCGCACCACCAGGCGGTAAAGGAGCCCGCGTCCAATCTGGTGGCCTCGGCACGTGCGCCCGACGGCGTGATCGAGGCGATCGAAGCGCCGGGACGGCGCTTCTGCCTCGGCGTGCAGTGGCATCCCGAATATGCGGTCGGCGCAGGCGACAAGGCGCTGCTGCGCGCCTTCGTCGCCGCGGCCCAAGGATGAACGCTGGCGGGAGTGGCGAGCGCATCGCCAAGGTGATCGCGCGCGCCGGCATCTGCTCGCGGCGCGAGGCCGAGCGCTGGGTCGCCGAGGGCCGGGTCACGCTCGACGGCGTGCGGCTCGAGAGTCCGGCGGTGACGGTGACACCCGGCAGCGCGATCACCGTCGACGGCAAGCCCCTGCCGCTGCCCGAGCGGTCGCGCCTCTTCCGCTATCACAAGCCGGTCGGCCTGCTGGTCGCCGCGCGCGATCCCCGGGGCCGCCCAACCATCTACGATCATCTGCCGAAGAATCTGCCGCGCTTGCAGCCGGTCGGCCGTCTCGACCTCAATTCCGAGGGCCTGCTGCTGCTTACCAACGACGGCGAGTTGAAGCGGCGACTGGAATTGCCGGCGACGGGCTGGTCGCGCCGCTACCGCGCCCGGGTTCACGGCAAGGTCGAGACCGCGGCTCTGGAAAAGCTCGCCAAGGGCGTCACGGTCGCCGGCCTGCGCTACGAGCCGATCGTCGCCACTCTGGAGCGTATTCAAGGGACCAACGCCTGGCTGACGGTCACCCTGCGCGAGGGCAAGAACCGCGAGGTGCGGCGGGTGCTGGAAAGCCTGGGTCTTGCCGTCAATCGCCTGATCCGGGTCGCCTACGGTCCCTTCCAGCTCGGCAAGCTGGAGCCGCGCGCGCTCGACGAGGTGCCGGCCAAGGTGCTGTCCGAGCAGCTCGGGATCGCGCCGCCGAGCGGCTTCGCCAAGCCGAAGCGCCGGGGAGCGGGCCAGCGTGCGCATCGTCGCCGGGCGTCATAGGGGCCGTGCGCTCGTGGCGCCCGCCGGCCTCGCGGTGCGCCCGACCGGCGAGCGCGCGCGCGAGGCGATCTTCTCGATCCTCGAAGCCGGGCGCCTTGCCGGCGGCAACGCGGTCCGCGAGGCCGCGGTGCTCGACGCCTTCGCCGGCAGCGGCGCGCTGGGGCTCGAGGCGCTGTCGCGCGGCGCGGCTTCGGTGATCTTCATGGAGAAGGACAAAGTGGCCCTGGCCGCGCTCAAGGCCAACATCGCCAAGCTGGACGAGGGAGGCCGCGCGCGCGTGATAGCCGCCGACTGCTGCCGTCCGCCCGCGGCGGCCGGGCTGGCGGCGCTGCCGGCGACGCTCGTGCTGCTCGATCCGCCCTACGGCGAGGGGCTAGCCGCGCGGGCGCTGGAGGCGCTGTCCGCCGCCGGCTGGCTGGCGCCCGGCGCGCTGGTGGTGGT